>JAADHK010000080.1 GCA_013151835.1 Deltaproteobacteria bacterium | reverse complement strand
ATGACCATCAAAACATACAAATACCAAAGAGGTCAATGATGCTATTTACTGAAAAATACACAGACCAAATATCCGGCGTGTTGCATTGCTTTGATCGAGTTATTATTCAAGGAACTATTCCAGGCCTTTGCTATGCCGGTGGAATGACCAGTTATCTTTACTCCAATGAGATCAGAATCTTTGATTATCCTCAATTTGCAGCACCTTTCAAAGCAGGCTTCGAATTCCGGTCGGACCAAGCCAATTAACTAATAACAAAAGAAATAAACCATAAAAAAGCCCCTCACAACCCGCTTAAACACGTCTTTTGGGCCCCAAAAAGGCGTGTTTAAGAAATCTCAGGAATCTCGTTTTCCTAAATTTCCAACATCTCCTTGGGTTGACCGGTGCATGATAAGACGTTGCTCCACAATCTTGATTTCGGGTGGATTCGCTTTCGCTTGGATATGGCCAGGGGAATAGGAACATGGGTAAACTCGTTGTACCAGTGGCTGACCACCATGTCCGTTTTTCCGGCCATTCCGGCATGGACCGCATGATGTCCCAGCAGCAGGCAAAAGCCCGAGTCATATGGGTTTGCCGGCATACTTCGGATCGTATAGCTGGGGTCGATGTACTTTAACGTGACATCCATCCCATTTTTTTTGAAATAGCTTTGAATCCGCTCTTTAAGGAAAAGACCGATATCAGCGAATCGAATGTTACCCGATTCATCCCGATCGCCCGTGGCCTCAATGAGATCCTGGCCGGCTCCCTCGCCTACCACCACGACCGCATGTCTTCGACTTTCCAACCGCTCCTGTAATGACTTAAGAAAGGCTTCCATGGTAAACCGCATCTCGGGAATTAAACAGAAATTTACATCGCCGTTGGAGATGGAGGCAAAGGCTGCGATAAAACCGGATTCCCTTCCCATCAACTTCACCAGACCGATTCCGTTTCTTGCCCCCTGTGCCTCTGTGTGCGCCGAATAGATGGCCGTCCTTGCCTCGGAAACGGCTGTGACAAAACCAAACGACATGTCCGTAAAGGAGATGTCGTTGTCTATGGTTTTGGGTACGCCGATGACACCGATTTTCAGATTTCGCCTGGAGATTTCTTCGGCAATGGCATGGGCGGCGTTTAAGGTCCCGTCTCCGCCGATGGTAAACAGGATGCCGATGCTCATGCGTTCTAAGGTATCTACCATGCCTGAAACATCCTGTGGCCCTCGCGAAGAGCCCAGAACAGTGCCGCCCATCTGGTGAATGTCTTTCACCATTTCAGGTGTAAATTCGACTGGCTCATGCGCATATTTATGGGCAAGCCCCTCGAAACCGTATGGAAAACCGAATACGATTTTAACCCCGTAATGGTAAAAAAGACCCATAACAATCGCCCGGATTACATCGTTTAATCCAGGGCAGAGTCCCCCGCAGGTGACGATCCCGCATTTGAGTTTAGAAGGATCAAAAAAAATTTTTCCCCGAGGGCCGGCGATTTCAAACATCGGCGGCTTTTTACCCTCTTTAAAAAACGATTCGAGATGCTTTGGATTCGCATCAAGAACAACGTGATCACTTTCGTCAATAAACCGCCCGGTCATAGGTGAAGGGATCCTGGGTACGCCCAACCGCCGAGTTTCAAGGTCGTTTTTTTTATCTTCCATGGTATGTCTCCCACATTTAATAGAAAAAATTAACACCTCAGGACACAGTCACCGCATATGAAAATCATCATACCAATGATCTTTGAAAAAAGAAATGCGAATTAAACCATAAAGAAATGGGAAAAATCATAACGATCGTTCATGGAGACTCTGTTGACAAATTGTGCAAAACTAATTGTCTGCTATAATATTGATATTTTCACAGAGGGATCACGGGATGAAACATGGTCGGATTAAGCTAACCAGATAATAAGTTCAGGAAAACAGTATGTTGACTTGGCCAGACCCCGTGGCATCAAACCCGCGTCATTGGAACGGTTTCATGTGGCTTGGCAAATCGAGAAAGGAAACAATCTGAATGAATTCTCCTTCTTTTTCAGAAAGAGGATCAAGTTCTTGCTCTAATGATGGAAAAAGTTGTTTTTGTATGGTATTCCATATTCCAAAGAGAGTGCTCATGTTATCGTCCTTTTCTTGATTTTGGAAGGTCAAGAAGATAACAGAGCACTTTCTTAATTTATTCAATAAGATATTTATTTATTCGGCTAATTTGTATGAAAAAATTCGTTGATTTCTATACTTTTGAAATTGGCCCTGCACATTAAATATAAATGGTGTTTGTAATGACTGAAAATGTATCCTGGTTTCCAAAACATATGAAAGATTCAGAGGATCTTTTAAAAAAGAACTTAAAAGCAGTCGATATTGTTTTTGAGGTTTTGGATGCAAGGGCTCCCTTATCCAGTAAAGATATGAATATTGATAGAATAATTGGGCAAAAAGCAAAAATTGTAATTTTGAATAAATGCGACCTTAGCAGTAATGAAGGCAACAAAAAGTGGTCTTCCTTTTTTAACAAAGGTGATACCGAGGCAACGCTGGTCAGTGCTGTTAAAGGTGATGGTTTAAAAAATATTGCAGATTTAGCCCGTAAGGTAATTGTTAAGGCCGGAATCAAACATAAATCCATACGCGCCATGGTGGTAGGCATACCCAATGTGGGTAAATCCACTTTGATCAATTGCATCGCCGGGAAAAATAAGGCCAAAGCTGCCAATAAGCCTGGCGTTACACGGGCTAAACAGTGGATAGATGCAAAATCACAACTTGAACTCTTGGATACACCCGGAATTTTGCGCCCCAGAGAAGATAAAGAAACTTTTTTAAATCTCGCCTGTATCGGAACCATAAATGATGATGTTCTGGATGTAAGAACGCTTGCATCTGATCTTATAGAAAAACTGGTTGAAATTGTCCCGGAAGAATTATGTGCCAGATTCAAAATTGATATTAAAGATAAAACGCCCCTTGAAATTATTGAAAATATTGCAGCCAGAAGGGGCTGCCTTTTGAAAGGGGGCATTGTC
Source organism: Deltaproteobacteria bacterium (assembly GCA_013151835.1). Taxonomy (GTDB): domain Bacteria; phylum Desulfobacterota; class Desulfobacteria; order Desulfobacterales; family Desulfosalsimonadaceae; genus JAADHK01. The sequence continues at coordinate 8,289 of JAADHK010000080.1, read as the reverse complement.
GATTATATGCGCGTGTCCGGTATTGTTTTGAGTGAATTCAGAAAAGGTAAACTGGGTAAAATTACTTTGGAATATCCGGATTGTTAATGGAAACGAAGAAGCAACAATTTAAATTGACTACAGATGGTCAAAGCAAAAGATGATCGAAAAATCACGTGATAACAAAGGAAAGAAGACGGCGGTCTTGTTTTCAGTTCAAACTCATGGCGTTTCCGATGAGGAAAACGAATCGTCACTCATTGAACTCAGGCGTCTGGTTAAAACCCTGGGCCTCAAAGCCGTCGCAATGCTAACCCAACGCCGCCCAAAACCTGATAAGGAAACCATATTGGGCGCAGGAAAATTAAAAGAACTTGCCGGCTATACCGGTGGCACGGGAATTGTTGAAGGATTTAACCGGAAATCACCCGATAAAACCTGCGACGATATGGACGAAGATTATCCCGTCGGGAGTCTCGCCGGCTCAGGTGAAGAGAGTTCAAGCAATGACCCAATGGCAAAAAACAGTGCGCAAGCCAATGTTGTCGTCTACGATGGTGAAATTTCCACTAAGCAATTGAAAAATATTGAAAAAGCGACCGGCGTCGAAGTTTTAGACCGAACCGGTGTGATCCTCGAAATATTCAGCCGTCATGCCAAAAGCCGGGAGGCCCTTATTCAGGTTGAAATCGCCAAGTTGGCTTATTTGGCGCCAAGGCTAAGGGCATCTCATATTGGAGGTGATCGTCAAGGCGGCGGTATTGGATCTAAAGGCGCAGGAGAGACTTCTCACGAACTCGACAAACGTCGTATTCGAGACCGCATATCCGAATTAAAGTCACGCCTTGTTGAAATTCGAAATGAGCAAAATAGACGGCGCAGCCGCAGGGAAGAAAATTTCCAGGTCTCTCTGGTCGGTTATACCAATGCCGGCAAGTCGTCGCTGATGCGAAAACTGACCGGCAGCGATGTATTAGTAGAGAATAAATTATTTGCAACGCTTGATACCCGTGTGAAAACTTTGCAGCCAGAGGCTTTTCCGCCGGTACTCGTCTCCGATACCGTTGGATTTATCAAGAAATTACCTCACGATTTAGTTGCATCTTTCCAATCCACGCTTGATGAGGCGCTTGCCGCTTCGTTACTTTTGTTTACGGTCGATGTCTCCGATCCGGATTTTCGATCTCAATTGGTTGTGACGCAAACGGTCCTGAAAGAGATCGGTGGTGAAAAAATTCCAAGCCTGCTAATCCTGAACAAAATTGACAAACTCACAACCGGGAAGTTGGAAGCGCTGCACCGTGAATTCCCCGATGGGATCTTCATCTCTGCGCATAATACAGAGGATGTCGCATTTCTACGAAAGAGAATTCTTCAGTATTTCGAATCAAATATGATTGAAACGACGATGGTGATCCCGTACGACAAAGGACATCTTTTGGGACAGTTAAGAACCAAAGCCCGCATCATAAATGAATCTTACGACGAAACAGGAACGGATGTAACATTCAAGACTTTCCCGGAAATATTAACCTGGTTACAAAAAAAGATGGATTAAACAGGCATTGATCATCGTTTCGGCCAATATCCGGTTTTTGCAGGGGCAGCCCCCTGTGGTTGCCCTATGATCAGGGTAAGCACAGGGGCTTACCCCTACAGGATGGCCGAAACGATGATCAAGGCCATTAAATAGATGAGAACAGGATTCTAAAAAGGCGCTTTTAAAGTGAACAATCTGATTATTACACATCCGGGCTCAGCACATTTTGATGAATTTTTTGCCATATCACTTGTGTTAGCCGTCAATCATGATGTCATTTATACGATAGAACGCCGGTACCCCACGAAAGAGGAGCTGGCAAATCCCGATATCTGGGTGATTGATGTGGGCATGACGCTTGAACCGAACCTGAAAAATTTTGATCATCATCAAGGTACTGATATCCCGGCAAGCTTTATGCTGGTTGCTGACCATTTGAACCTTACTGCCACACTCCGCATTATATCCTGGTGGGAATTCAAGGATAAATTTGATCGTACCGGCCCTTTTGAAATTGCCGATGAACTGGGTATTGAAGATATCCTGCCATTTATCAACCCCATTGAAGACTGGTTTCTTGAACTGTTTGAACAAAATCACGGTGAGATTCACCCTATGATGCGCTCATTCGGACAACACGTAATTACAGGTGCCAGGACTCTCTTTTCGCAGTTTGAATTCTGGAAAAATTCCGAAAAACGTATTGTAAAAAACAAAATTGTACTGATTGGGCTGACGAATGATTCAACCGGTGTGCAGCGGTACAGCAGCCGGATGGATCCGCCTGCTGAAATTTCGGTTAGCTATGACGGTCGTGGTGAAGGCTGGCGACTGGCAAGGCTGAATAAGGCCAGGGGCGTGGATTTTTCTAAACTGGAAGGCGACGAGAAAATACAATTTGCTCACAAAACAGGATTTATTGCCAAGACAAAACAAAGAATACCGCTAAACGAGGTTATAAAGCTGGTTGAAAAGGCGATTGCAGATTAAGAGAGTCTATAAAGGGTCACCCTCAATGTCATTAAATTAAAATGAAAAGATCAGGAATATATCTTATAATCACAGCAGTCGTATTTGTATTGATTTCAAATTCCCACAACCGGGCAAATGAGATTGAAAAGAAGTTTATACAAGCCGGCCTTGTTGACGTTCATGTTATCGACAAATCCATAAAAGTTGATCTCGTAAATTCCGACCCCCAAAAGACTTTTTTCAGACAGAATTTTTACGATGGATTAACGAAGGCCTATCTTCTATGGAATTGCAGTTGATGTGACAATCGCAGATGCCGGGGGCAAAGAAATCGATATGGGATTTACGTCTTTTTATAAGAGCGATTTTTCGATTTATTGGGGATAAAATATCATACAAAACGGATAGAAGGGAGGATGAAGACAAAAAATTTATAGATCAGTCTCTTTTTTTCAGGGGTCTTCATGGAGCTCAACCTGCAATTTTTAGGGGGTAGTTATGAGCTATAGCTCATAACCCCCTGAAATGCGTCCAACTCAAATCGATTTTGCGTATGCAACGTAAAAATAATTTTTCCAAGCTGTTAACTGCAAAAAACAGGGGCGTTTTCACGGCCAGGCAATGAGCATTTTACCTGCCACGCGCGTGGCAGGTAAAAAAATCGGGGGTGATCAGGGTGGGGCGCTTTTTCCGTTTTCCAGCAATTCGAGCAAAGCGGTACATTGGCCCCGTATGTTTTCCATATGATCCAGCCGTTGCATTGTTTTGCTAGTCAGCCCCATGTGGAACATGGGATCATAATTAGTAACTGTTTGAATTGAACAATTAACGGAATGGTGCCCCGAACTTATTAACTTGATGAAAGGTTTCCTGTTTAACTTGCGTTTGGGATCTGTAAGGATACGGATGCTCGCAAGGGGTACTATTATGTCTTTTCTCCTCTTTTTTTAATAGCGTCAACACCCCTAAGAATGTATGTATTTTTTTACCGTCCTTCGATCCAGCCGTGTAATTCGGGCAACCGCACCCAATGTGCCGTGTTTGTCATAAAGCAGCCTGCAATACGCCTTCAATGCTTCCTGGGCGGAAAGGTATCCCTGATCATTATGGATCGCCAATTCAGCGTGCAATCCTTTACCAGATGGACAGGCCGGTTTGCCGGTATAGGTGCGTTTTAAAAGCAGCCGCCTTACGCACTGAGCAAGTTCCCTGACATTACCGGGCCATGCGTAATTCAGGCCAAGCTGATTTAAAATGGTTTTTCGCACCATGGCCACAAGTTTTAATGAGGGTTTGCCGACAATCTTTTCAACGGTATAGGTGAGCAGATCGTTCAGTTCCTCCGGGTCTTCCGCAATACGTTCCCTGAGAGGCGGCACCACGATGATATCCGAGCACAGTCGATAAAAAAAATCGCTTCGGAACTGAGATTGGGATTGTATGTCGTACAGGTCTTTATTCGTTGCGGCGATGATTCGGCCTTCAAAACGGTTCTCTGCGTGGCTGCCCACCGGACTGAACACCCGTTCTTCTAGAATTTTCAAAGGAGTTTTTCAAAGAAATCTCGAATTTCTTCAACAAGCAGGCATCGGAGCGCTTCAGCTTGCTATTTTAACGCCTCAGCCGGGAACGCCTTTGAGAAAACAGTTTGAAAAAGAGGGCCGGATTATCGACAACAACTGGGATCATTATGATTACAGACACACGGTGATCCAGCCGAAACGGATGTCACCCCAAGAGCTTCAGGATGGAGCGGACTGGCTTTATGTCCAGTATTACAGGATCGACCGGATTATCGTAAGAACATTAAAAGAGCTCCTTAAAACCGGTCTTTATGCTGCCATTCTCACATGGCGGCTAAACATGACCTATCGGTATGACAACCGGTGTTTGAAACTTAAAGGGAGGAATCCTGCGAAAATCAGGTCCGGAATATCTTTAAGGCCTCATGAAAATGTGGTTTAAACCCGCTTCAGCATGTTTTCCGGCGTACTGATCTCCACGTAAGACGCCCCGTTATCCGCCCCGTAATGACCGGCAAGAATTGTGACCATGCATTTTTCGGTAAATTTCTTTTCTTCGAGCAGTTGGGTCAGGGCCCGCCTTAAAAATTCATGTGCTGAAAGGTCGGGTTTCATGTAATTTACATGAACCCCGTAGGAAAGCGCGAGCTCCCGCATGACCCGTTTGCTGTAGCACTGGGCGTAGATCGGGTTCTCCCCCCGGTATGCGGCCATGCTCAGGATGGTCTTCCCGCTGATGGTGTCCGCGATAAGGCCTTTGGTGTTGATCCGCAGCGCCGCCTTGACCGCTGCTTTTGACAGGTAACTGGTGACGTTGTTGTCCTGTTCATAGGAGGTGTCTATAAACGTATCCCCGCTTGACTCAATCTCAAGCGCTATTTTGGTCATCATCCTGACCGCCTCTACCGGGTACTTGCCGTATGCTGTTTCCCCGGAGAGCATAATTGCGTCCGTATGGTCAAGGCATGCATTGGCAACGTCGGAGACCTCGGCCCGTGTGGGCCTTGGATTATCAACCATGGATTGAAGCATCTGTGTGGCGATGATCACGGGTTTCCTTCTTTCTATGCATTTTTTTACGAGCTTTTTCTGTATAATCGGTATCCGTTCGGCCGGAATTTCAATGGCGAGGTCTCCCCTTGCAACCATGGCGCCGTATGCGTGATCCAGAATTTCGTCGATATTATTAACCCCTTCCTGGTTTTCGATCTTTGCGATGATCTTTACCTTGCTCTTTTTGCGATCCAGTATTTCCTGTATTTCGAGTATATCCTCTTTTCTGCGCACAAAAGAATGGGCGATAAAATCAATGTCATTGTCTGCGGCAAACTCGACGAATCGTTTGTCTTTTTCGCTTAAAGACGGAAGATTTGCGATGTGCACCGAAGGGATGTTTATGCTTTTATGGCCCATGATGACGCCGTCGTTTTCCACCGTACAGCGAAGGGCCGAACCGGTCTTATCAAGGACTTTCAGTTCCACGGAACCGTCATCAATCAGTATCAGGTCATCTTTCTTCAAATCATTTACAAAATGATCATAGGAGACGCAGATACTATCTATGGTGCATTCCCCGTCGTGATCGCCCCGGACTTCCAGGATATCCCCGGTTTTAACATTTATGGGTTTTTTTGCGTTTGTTGTTCGGATTTCAGGGCCCTTTGTATCGACCATGATGGCGATTTTATCCGAGACCTTGCGCACATTTTCCACTACCGTTAACGCATCCTCGGGTTCCTGATGGGCCGTGTTCATTCGAACAACATTCATCCCGGCATCATAGAGGCTTTGCAGCAATTCAACATCACACATTTTATTGGAAATGGTGGCTATAATCTTTGTTTTTTTCATTTTTTACCTCTTTTTGTCTGACGGTTTCTGCCAAAATAATGTTTATGAGCCATTTAGGGAAGTTTTTTCGGCTTTTTCAAAAAGGAGGGAAACCGCCTTTGCGCCGGTTTCACCCATGTCAATGGAGTAATTGTTTACATAAAGATCGATGTGGTGCGCAATCACGTCGTCCGACAATTCCCGGGCATGGGCCTTTATGTAATCTGCGGCCTGGTCGGGATATTGCCGTGCATAAAGCAGACTGTTTCGGATGGTCTCCTCGATGCGGCCGGATATTTTATCGCCAATGTCCGACCGGACCGCTATCCCTCCCAGCGGGATGGGAAGCCCGAAGGTATCCTCCCACCATTTGCCCAGATCGATCACTTCAGTCAAGCCATAATCCTGAAATGTGAAACGGCCTTCATGAATGATCACGCCTGCGTCACATTCGCCGGAGGAAACTGCCACCATGATTCTGTCAAAGGGCATGCTCACGGCATTGGGCTTTGAGTCGAGAAAAAGAGTGAGTAGCAGAGCCGCCGTGGTGTACCGCCCGGGAATCGCGATCCTGGCGTTTTTCAGGCTGTCAGGTTTAAACCCGGGCCTTGCGATGATAAGCGGTCCGCATCCGTTTCCAAGGGCTGCTCCGGCGTTTAACAGGCGGTACCTGTTCCCAAGACGGGCAAGGACCGCAAACGAAAGTTTGGACACATCATACTGACCCTTCATGGCTCGGGAATTGAGCTGCTCGACGTCAGCAATGGTTATTTCGTAAGATATCCCCATTGTGTCGATTTTATTGTTTGCAAGGGCATAAAATATAAAGGTATCGTTTGGGCATGGTGAATAAGCAATTGATATTTTATTATTTTTCATTTTATAGATTTTCCTGTGGTGCAACTTGCGAATCACACTCGGCCCGCATCCCATGATTTTGCCGTATCATTTGCTTTCCGAGCCGGGAAACAAGACCGGACACGGCCTTGCCGCAATGTTTTGCAGCAAGCGCAATATTCCATTCATCCCGATTTCGACTGCCGACAAAGTTTGACGCGGACCTGATCTCAAGAAAAGGTATGTTGTAAGACAATGCAACCTGGGCTGCGGCGGCCCCTTCCATCTGCTCCATGCATGGTGAGTAGGCATTAAAAATGCGTTCGGCGGTCCGGTCGGTGGCAGTGACAATTGCAACGGACACAAACGGCCCTTTAAAAATATCAGGACCTTTGGGCCTATGGCTATTGGGGCTTAAAAAGATTTCTTCAAGACTGCGTATGGCAGAATCAATCAGGTCGGAATCCATGGGGAAACGGTTGAACACCGTATAGCCGGACCCGGCAATAAGGGGGAAGGGGAGGGGACGTGCCGGCATTTCACCAGTTTCATCCTCGACCCCGGAGGCTGCATCGATTTCTTCGCTTGCCACGGCAATATCCCCTATATTCAGCCCTGCCCGGGCAAAGGCTCCACCGCATCCTGTCTGCAGTATCGTGGATGGCCGAGCCATTTCGACCATTGCCGTAATCGCATGGGCCGCATTAACCGCCCCCGGCCCGGTTTCAACAAGTACCACGGGAATATCTGAAATCCGGCCGCACGCACAGGCGAATCCGTTTTTTTTCTCAAATCCGGAACTTTCTTTGAGGTATTCATAGAGAGGATTGAGTTCTTCGCGCACGGCTGCGGACACAAGGATATACGGGCCGTTGATTGACGCAGCTAAATCTGGTTCGCAGGCATTGGCAATACCGTTTAAAATCATGGAGACAACGGCTCCGGCCCTTGTGGCCGTCATTTTATCATCGGCGGTAAAAACTCCCAGCCCCGGGTCAATGTCAGGCGCCATGTGTGCGCGCAGAAACCTGTCCATGACGGCGTCAATGATAAACCCGGCCGTATCCATGTCCATGTTTGCAGGAAGCTCACCGTTTTTTCGAGCCTCATCGACCAGTGAAACAAGAAATTCCTGGCTGTGGCGGCGGATAAGTGCTGAAAGATCTCCTGAAAACCGTGTTTTTCCATATGAAAGTTCCCGGACATATAGCCGATAAAGGAGGGGATGTGTCCTTACAAAATCGACACCTGCCAGGAGGACTCCGGTAAGACGCCGTGAAAGAGGCTCTCCCTTTGTGGCATCCCTGACTTGTTTAAGGTATTGTCTGACCTGATCCATGCACCGGTCAAACACAAAATAAAAAAGTCCTTTCTTATCACCGAAATATTGGAAGATGGAACCTTTTGCGATTTTCAGGTGTTTTACGATTTCATTGATACTGGCTCCGTGAAACCCTTTTTCGGCAAATTCCTCGATGGCAGCGGTCGTGATGCGCTCTTGTTTGTCGGAAGGAAGGTTAAAAAATGTCGGCCTGGGACGATTCATTCATGGCTCCGGGGAATTCGTTTCACCTAAACGCGAAGGTCTGTTCCCTTTGTGTAGCCCAA
>JAADHK010000135.1 GCA_013151835.1 Deltaproteobacteria bacterium | reverse complement strand
CCCGGACACTATTCGGCCCCCCAAGAGGGAACTGTTCCAGGGCAACCAGCATATCATCCGACCACTGTGTCTGCAGGCGTACCAAGGCTGAGAAATTATCACCCAGCCGTTGAAGATGGGAATAATCAAGCTGGATTTTGTTGAAACCTGCGCCGGCTCGTTCTCCACTGCCGCCTCGTCTTGAACTCTGTTGCGCGCCAGTGGAATCCATTGACCCGAGGAAACTGCCGATTCCTCGTGAATATTCAAGATTAAATAAATCAATTCCCCCCTTCCAGAAATCTACAATTCTATTCCCGGACAGTCCGATGGATACTACAGTAAGTTTATCCTTGTTAATTGTTGATGTAGAGTTTTTAGTTTCAGATAATTTACTACTCAAACGAACAGTTGCCTTCAGATTGCTTTTGCGGCTTTTTTTGAAAACTCGTTGTACATAAGCGCTGGCAACCCTTGTCTTTCCTTTTAATTTAAGCGGCTCAAGCTCTTTTCCCACGTCAAAATTATCCAAACTCCCTTCAAGGCCAAGATAATATCTTTTAGACAAAGGCCTTTTATAGGTAAGAGAAGTGTACCACATCAGATCCGGATCAAAACTCTTCATCACAGACACCGAAAGGGAGTCTGCCGCTTTGGTTACATTATTTAATGTGAAATCACCTGTGAGCTGATACTCACCAACATATTCAGAACCATAATTATTAAGGCTTAAGCCGCTGGCAACGCGTTTTTCCCCCTCCACCTTGATTGTCAAATTAGCCGTGCCGACCTTGGTGCCGGGGGCGAACATCCCTGTGACTGAAATACCTGGATAATCCATTAAGGTAAGCAGGGAGCTTTCAATAGAGTTCTTGATTATAGGCTTGCCTATCAGATCAATAAAAGGGCGCCTGATAAGCTTTTTTGAATATCTTTTATTCCCTTCCACCATTACCTGGCCGAGAACCCCCTCAAGAACGGAAAATTTTACAACCCCGCCTTCCACTGTCTGTTCTGGAACAAAGGCGTGAGCAAGAATAAAACCTTTTTTACGGTAATACGTAGAAATTTTATCGGCCACAAGTTGTAACTGGCCAATGGTTAGGCCGGCAGGATATTGTTTAATTGCGTGAGCCACTATAACCCTGATATCTGACACCTTAATCCCGAGGTCAGGATAATCCTGGGCGCCTTTGATAACAAAATTACGCACCTCTATTTTGGCGCCTCCAGCCGTGTTAAGGGGGCGCTGCATCACAGACGGGATAATAAGCTTGGGTAACTTTCGGGTGGAGGGGATAGTTGTCTTTTGCCGGGGATGAACAGCCCCTGGTTTTGCGGCATCAGGAAGTGGCGCCGCCTGGGCGAAACTTGTAAACTCCAAAGCTGCTGCTATTAAACAAACAGAGATGACACAGCACAACAAATCCTTGCCGACAGAGAATCGGGTCTTGGAATCCATTTTTCCCCCTAAAAACTTTTAAATTTTATATCTACTTGTTTACTTTCAATTTTTGTAACTATTCAGCAGTAAACGAAAAATTGCCCTAAACTGTGAACTGTAACTGTTCAGCAGTGCTCCATATTCGTCCATTCGGGATTTCGAAGCATACTTTGGTATTCGAGAAGTCCCGAATGGACGAATATGGGGTGCTGCTGAATAGTTACGATAATATTTGAGCTTTTATCTCTTCAGGTTTCGTTATTGTGAGGAACCGGTATCTTATATTGTACTTTATATCTGAAAATCTACTTTACACCTCCCTGATGAAAAATTATAGTTTGTGACATCTGCCTGCCGTGTTATAGGCCATATCTGGAATAGAATAAACTAATTTAAACTGGAGGATAATATAAATGACACTGGATGAAGAATCTTTTTTGCAGGACACTATGGAAGGATTAAATGAGGTTCTCCGTCCCTTTCAGCAGGAGGTGAACCGGGGCCAACGCATGGCGGATTTTATAAAGCAGTGTATTCGATGTGCTGGACGAGACGATTTTCTTCAGTTGGATGAAATGCTTCATACAAAGACGGCGGAGAACGTGGAGCAAGAAAAAGCCCTGGCCGGCTGTAAACCGATTTTTAATAATTTGCGGCAATATGCCACGGAGCAGGTGGAAAGATACCGGCTTCAGTTTATCGAGGATCTTACTCGATTGGCACAAGAAGCCGGGCTGCCCATTGATATTGATTTCCCCCGCTTCAGCGTCCTTAAAGGGATTGATGGGGAAATAGAGTTTAGCAAACGTCTGACCACCATTAACAAAAAAACGCTGAAATCCATCGATCCCCGGCGCATTATTACTGCTGTGCAACGAAAGAAGAAGCAACTTTATGATCGCTCATTTGATCCTCAAAAATTTATTGATGGTATCTACAAAACGTATGCCGCTATTGCCGAAACGGATAATGTTTCCCTGGGGCATACAGTCCCGATTCAACACTTTTATCTGGAATATGTCATCTCTCTGCAAAGCAAGACATTTTTTGCCAATATGGATAAGGCCAAGTTCAGGGGTTACAGCCTGGAGCAGTTTGGAGTTGATCTATGGTGTTATTTTGAGTCTGGTATCGGCCGAACCGCCAACGGCAAGGTATTGCAGCTGCGGCCGGGGCGCAATAATTCTCTCTGGCTTATCGATAGCGATGGCGAACGGAGGCAGATAACCGGAATTTCATTTCAGGAGGGGGAAGGGTAATGAAAACAGGAGAAATCGATCAGTTAAAACCGTTTCAGGCGCGGTCTATTGTTGAGGAGCTGCGCAAAGGCAGCGTACCGGCCGATTACGTTCCTTTTTTTTCCGTGGGCCGGGACAGCTGGCTCACCTTTATTGAGGATGACCTGAAAAACTACATTGCCGAAGGCGGTGCCAAGGTTCGGTTTCTCAGTGGTGATTACGGTGACGGCAAGACCCATTTTATGTCGCTTATCTCCCACCTTGCCATGCAGCAGGGGTTTGCCGTCACCTTTGTGGTGTTGACGAGGGAGGTGCCGATTCATAAATTCGAGGCGGTATATCAAGCCCTTACTCGTCAGCTGCGCGGTCGGTTTGAGGGGATTGGCATTCGTAGTCTTTTGAATGGCTGGCTGGATGGATTAGCGCCGGAAAAGACGCCTTCGTCGGAGCAGATTGGGGAGATGGCCGAGGTTTTGCGTAATCTGCCGGGTATGAACGTTAACTTTGCCAATGGGCTTACGGCCTTGTTGCATAATCGTTTTTCGCCACTCATGGATGGAGAGGTTCACGATCAACGAACCGCGGATCGGGAAGTCATCTTCCACTGGTTCGAAGGCGGCAGGATGACGAAAAAAGAACTTAAACCCTTTGGGATTTTTGAAGTGATCAACAAGGCCAACAGCAAGCAGATTCTTAACTCCCTGAACGTATTTCTCCGTCATTTGGGTCATAAGGGACTTATTCTGTTGCTGGATGAACTGGAAACGGTCATCGCCCAGAGCGCCTCGGTGCGCAACGCGGCTTACGAGAATGTGAGGCTGCTGATAGACAATACCGAGCAGGCCGAATATATGCATATCTTTTTCTCTATTATCCCGGACGTATTGTTGTCGGAAAAGGGTTTTAAGTCCTATGACGCTTTATGGAGCCGGGTTCGATCTATTGGCCAAAATAAACGGCTCAATTACCGCGGGGTGTTGATTGATCTGCATCGGACACCTTTGAAATCGGCGGAGTTGGTTGATCTTGGCCGTTCTTTGCGTCGTATCCACGAAATTTCTTTCCGCTGGGACGCGGGAGAGGTTGTATCCGACAAGCTTTTAAAGGATGTATGCAAAAATCAGGAAAAAATGGGACTGTTAAGCGAGGTCAGACTTTTTGTCAAACAGGTTATCCGGATCCTGGATATGGCTGAGCAGGGCAAGGAACCGACCGAGACCATTGACCTGGATGAGCATATCATCTCTTCTCAGCAGGAGATGGAACAGGAAAAAATGGAGCAGCTGCAACCGAGCTGGGATAAATAAACAATGGGCAGGAAGGATTTCAGCCAAATCTTGGAAGGTGCCGATAATTTTACCATGCGGCGGGCCGTGGAACGATTGCGGGAGGGGCTGTTTGATCCCTTTGGGGTTCGGCTGTTGACCGCCCGGGAAAGTCAATTGGACGAAGTATTTGATACAGGTGTGCAAAAACTGGCGAAAAACGAATCAACCCATCTCTGTATTTGCGGATCCTATGGCCAGGGGAAATCCCACAGCCTCGCCTATCTCCGGCAACGAGCCCTGGCCCAGGGCTTTGTTACCAGTCTGGTCAATGTCGATCCCAGGGAGATTAGATTCCAGGATTTCCGGCAGGTTTATAATGCCCTGGTGAGCAGAATTTCATTTCCGAACAGCGATTCATCACTGGTCAAATGGTGGAAAGACTGGGCAAAGGGCCAAAAGACTGGATGGAAAAATAACGGATCCGGCCCTCTTGATGTAATTCCGGAGACTATGCCGCATTATTTCAAGGCTGTTCTGGCGGCTCTGGCTCAGGACAACATAATGCTTTCCAAACGGCAGAAGGGGATGAAAAAACATGCCTCATTTCGGCCCCGGGAGTTTTCCTGGCTGTTAGCCAATGCCATGAACGGAAATCAGCTGCCGGTGTTTCGTCTCCGCCACGCTCTGAAATACCGGCAGGTATCCTTTTACAAAGATGAATCCTTGGTGTGCAAGGGCTGGGAGCCGTATTTCGAAGCAGTCACCGCTTTGGGGGCCATGTTCAGAACAATGGGCTTTAAGGGCTGGGCGCTTCTCTTCGACGAGGGTGAATCCATAGCTCAGCTCCCAGTCAACACCCGTCGAAAAAGTTATTCAATTTTACACCGTTTCTTTGTCCCGGCCTCTCCCCTGCTTGGGATCTATCCCATATTTGCCTTTACCGACGATTTTTTTATGCGGGTCAAGAGTGAAGATTACGGTCGGGTATGTGTTAAGAACGACAGGGAACTTCCTTATTTTGAGGAGAATTATGCTGTAGTCTGGCGCCATTTAAACATCCATTCCCTGCATAACCTGTCAGCTGAAGAATGGAAAACATTAGCTGAAAAGCTGATCCGACTCCACGCCAGGGCTTATGACTGGATGCCGCCAAGAACTGAGATTCGGGCAAAAATGGTGAAAATATTAGCTGAAACAGGTGAGCGTGAAGCTCGTTTAAAAATTAAATCTTTGATAAATATTCTGGATCTGACTAATCAAAGAGACTGCCTGTCTAATGTGTTTTAATGACCTTCCTGTTGTGGTTGTGTTATGCCGGATGTCCTGATTGCACACGGATGCGCTGCTGCTGAGCGTTTAGCTTCTCCCACGCCTCTTCTTCTGCTCCCAAATTCATATCGCACCTTTTATGGTGCGTTTCCATCCCTTCATTCTATTCAGGAACAGGCAATCCGGCCAGTGCTGGATGGCAAGGATCTCATTGTCCAATCCGCCACTGGATCAGGCAAGACAGAGGCAGTATTGGCTCCTGTCTCGGAACGGATAATCTGTTCAGGGTTGAAGAACTCGGCACTCTACATAGTACCCACCCGCGCCCTGGCATTTGATATTAGCCGTCGGTTCGAAAGTGTTCTGGCTGAACGTTTGGGAATTCGGCTGGCCATCCGAACCGGTGATATAAAACGTACCGGCGGCGGTTATCCTCATATCATGATCACCACGCCGGAATCACTGGATGTGATGTTAGGCAGCTCCAATTCCGATTTACGGGGGTTTCTTCTCCGGGTTCATACCGTAATCATTGATGAAGTTCATCCCTTTATCCATCAGTACCGGGGCCGGCAATTGGTCTATCTGCTGCATCGTCTCAGTCGCCGAACCGGCGAACAGATTCAGAAAATCGCCTTGTCGGCAACTATTGCCGATCCTGATGCCGTTATCCGCTTCTTTCACTTCAAGCCCGGTACAGTCCAGCTGGCCGACGAGGTTAAACGCCGTATTTACCCCCGGTTGGTTCATCTCAAGGACGATGAAGGCGAATTGGTGACTTTACTCGACGACCTTTACCGGGAATGGCGTTATCGAAAGATTTTGATATTTGCCAACAGTAGAAGCCGCTGTGATAAAATTTTCGAACTTATAAACCAGAAAGGGCGATTTGCGGGAAAGGCTGAACTGCATTACTCCAACCTCAACGCCAGGGAACGGCAAAACGTCGAACAAAGGTTTCGGAAACGGAATCTGTCGGTATGTATTGCAACCAGCACTTTGGAGCTTGGTATTGACGTGGGTGATGTTGACGCGGTGATACTCTTTGAGCCGCCGGATTCCGTTTCCGCCTTTCTGCAACGGATTGGCCGGGCCAACCGTCGTGTACACACCATTCATTTCTGGGGTATCTGCCACGGAGAACGGGCTTCCGGGCAACTTGTGCGTTTTCTTGCCCTGTTGCGTTTGGCCGGTATGGGCAAGGTGGAATCGCCCCTGACTAAAATTCTCCCCAGTGTGCTGAGCCAGCAGGTGATATCGTGTCTGTATGAAAAAAAGAGGATCTCTCCGGCCTCACTTCAAGAACTATTTCAAGGCCAGGCTGCCGTGGAGGGGTCATCTCTCAAAGATATTATGGCCTCGCTCGTGAAAAAGAAATGGCTCAAAATGAGCAAAGTAAAAGAACTTTATACCGGCGGCCGCCGGTACCGGGATGCATTCCTGAATTACCGGATATGGAGCAACTTTCCGGAAAGCGAAGAAGAATACAGGCTTGAGGTGTCGGGAGAGGCGGTGGCCGATATTCCGAAATTCATTGTCAGACAAATTGAGCCGGGTGATCGGGTTCTGCTTGCCGGTCGGCGGCTGAAAATTTTATTGATCCATGAGGGCGAGCGCAAACGGGTGCTTGCCGAGCCCGCGGACGGGCTTGACGCGAAAGAGTTATACTGGCTTGGGAAGGGGGGACACGTTTCCTTTGAGGTGGCGCAAGCCATGCGGGATGTTTTGAAATCCGAAGAAGCTGATGAAAACGAAAGCGCTCCGGGACTTTTCTCCCGCACCCGTGAACTTATCCGGCAGGAGTTAATAAAAGAAAAAAAAGCCGTGCTGCTGGATAACTCCATTGAAGTCATCCTCACGGCCCAGGGGTTTTATCGATATCGGACATATCTGGGTGCCATCGGCAACATGATTCTTGAGTGCGGTGTAAGAGAATATATGGGAAAGCGCACCGGTGATCTCTATATAGTCTCAGATGAAACCGGTTTGGTATCGTCTCATTTGATTAGATTCGAAAGGCTCGTTCTGCCTGTCTCGCCGGAAGATTTCCTTAAGTGGGCTGCCCGTCATTTTAAAATGTTGCGGGCCATGTTTCCCTTAAACAGTTTTTGCGCGACTCTTCCGAAAGAATTAATCCTCCGTGAGCTTACCAGTTTCATTTACGATGTCCGCCTGATCGCTTTCTTTAAGCGCTACTCATGCGGGTCTTCCGAAATTATCAAGGGCGATCCCGAAAATCTCAAATTTCAGTCAACGCCGCCGGAGAAAAAAGGCATTTCCTTACTTGATCCACCTTTTTCCAGGGAATCTCTCCTGACATGGGAGAAGAACCGCCGGAAACCGGGCACGACCTTTCCCTTAAGTGAAAATATTGAAAATGGCCGTTACCGGGCTCGGCCGCTCACCGGAACCATCATTGGTGAATATTTCAGACTTCAAAAATGCGGCCGAATGTTTTGTCTTCATTACCTCTTGCCGCCGGAGTATCAAGCCGAAAGGCGTTCTGCGGAAGATGAACAAAGGGCCCAGCGTCTGGAAAACGGTAAGGAATTTGAAAGGCAGGTGCTAGCCACGCTTAAAAAACAAAATGAAATCATTGCCATAATCTCTGAAAAAGATGAATCAGGAAAGATCCGTCCTCTGCAGGCCAGGTTTAGAGAAACATGCAGTCAGTTACAGCAAATAACAGGGCGGAAACCTTTTGCCGGCAGTCGTTATCTGGTTCATGGTGTCTTGAAAATCAATGCTTTGTTTTCGCCATCCCCCACATTTTTTGAGCGGCAAAACGAAAAAAGAACGGCTATAGACGGAGTTGGTATCCCTGATTTGATTCGAGTGTCATACGAACAATATGAAAGGGGAAAAGTTATTTTTGAAGCCGGTGATATTAAAAGCAGTTCCGTTCCCCATTATTACCAAAAATGGCAAGTAGCCTTTTATGCCTTTTTGCTTAAGGCCTTGATTCGTTCCAAAATGAAGCTGTCTCAAGCCAAAGTTGCGGACAGCGGTTTTCTGATTACCCGCTCAACGGCAAATGGCGTGCCGGAGTATCACTCATTTGATCTCAAGCCCTATATGACGGTGTTTCCATTCTTGCTGCGGGCCCTTGACCAATGTCTGTCCAAGTCTCCCCTTACGGCCTTTTCGCAGCTCAAAGAACATTGTCCAGGTTGTTCTTTTTTTGATTTTTGTTACCAGCAGGCCCTGGAGAAAGAAGATATTCAGTTTCTGCCGCGGATTACGGCCGGGGGGCTGGAAAAAATAACCGCCCTGGGACTCAAAAGGATTGATAAGTGTTTAGAGGGATTGATATCTCCTGCCGGTATGTCTTTAACCGTGAAAACACCACCGCGCCGACCGGGAAGTAAAAGCAGCTGCTTTTTAGTGGACGACGGGTGGCTGAATGCTAATCTGGCTCGGCAATACTGGTTCAGCCCATGGCAAAGAGAACATCTGCAGGCAGCTCTTGGCGCTTTGCACCACAACAAAATTGCGGTTATTAAAAAGAAAACCCGCCTGTATCCGGCAAACATCTCGACAGCTTTTTTTCTATATCTTATTCGTCATCCTGTTTCCACAGAGCTTACAGGGATTGGATTTGCCATGCGGAAGCAGGGGCAGGCCCTGAAGACCTTCACCTGGGCGGCATTTTCAGAAGAGAACCGGCACCGGGCCTGGCGGGAATTTTCAAACAGTTTACTGGAGTTGTGGGAGAATGCGGCCAATAATGACCATCGTCCGCATATTTTCATTTTCGGCGCTGGAATGTGGCGGAAAATACGGGAAATGGCCGTGCAGGAGGAAGATATATATGTCAGCGAGCTGTTTCGAATTGGGCCGGAACCTCATTATACTGACTTGCGGCAGGCGTTCAGCGATCACTTTGTTCTGCCCATTCCCGGCAATATGACACTTTTTGCTCTCAACCGAATCCTGGGGACAGCGGATGGCCTGGAAATTCCCGATACTCTTTTTCATGGGGACAGGCTGC
Source organism: Deltaproteobacteria bacterium (assembly GCA_013151835.1). Taxonomy (GTDB): domain Bacteria; phylum Desulfobacterota; class Desulfobacteria; order Desulfobacterales; family Desulfosalsimonadaceae; genus JAADHK01. The sequence continues at coordinate 2,195 of JAADHK010000135.1, read as the reverse complement.
CCGATGCACTGATAAGCGGCACGAACAATGAACAATGCAAAGAATATCTGGCAACGGTTCTTGAGCGGATGGCGATATTTCAGCGCTGGATCTCCCTGCGTCTGGAAAGCCGATGGAATCGTGAAGATTGGCGGATCATACCTGAAAACCGATCCAGCATAGCTGAAGGCTATAAAAGGTTTATTGAAGCGGAAAGATCTTATGGGGAGATGGAGATGGCAATCCTGCAGGAGCTTTCCCTGGCGGAGAGAGTTGAACGTTTCCGGGCCATGGGGCCGCTCCGCTTTATTGGCACGGTTCTGGACGATGAAGGACGTTTCCTTTATAAGTTTGATATTGCCAAGGGCGCCGGACTTGCCAGATTCCGCCGGGGAGATTTCTTGAAACTGGTTCCCCTGGGTGTCGATGACCTCCAGGGCGGTATACCTGTGATTATAGCGCAATATGAGCCATCGGCAGACCAGGTGGTGCTTCATTGCCGCCAATCCCGTAATATGCGGCTGCATAAAAACATTTCCTATTCCCTGGAAGAAGATGGCGATGATATGAATACCTCCAAATTGCTCCATGTGGTTCAAACCGTATTTTCACCGGAGCTTAATCATCCGCTGGCCAAAATGTTTAAGGGGCAATGGGATTTTGACCAACCCCATTGCCGGCATGAATGGGTAGAGAAATGGCTTTGTTCCGAGGGGGCTGCCGCCCAACTGAATCCGTCTCAGCAACATGCGCTGAAGCTGCCTTTCCGCCATGCCTTAAGCCTGATTCAAGGCCCGCCTGGAACCGGAAAAACCAATCTCCTCGGCTGGATTCTGATCGCCTTGGTTCGCCATGCCCAGGCGACAGGCAGCAAGCTGCGCATTGCAGTAAGCGCCTTGACTCATCAGGCCATTGACCAGGTACTTTCCAAGGTGGTGGATCTGGTAACCAGCCATAACCTTAAGGATTTTCCGGCTCGATGCGTTAAACTGGGAAGATGGGACGGGCCTCCGTTTGATGAAGAAAAAGAGGGGATGCAGGTGGAGCCGTTGGCAGACGCTGCCGAGGTATCAGGCGCTTCATTTCTTATTCTCGGTTCCACTGGATACGGTCTGTATAATATGTTTCGAAGTCATAACAACACGCTGCCAAAGCCATTCGATTGGGTGATCTTTGACGAGGCCTCACAAATACTGGTTCCCCAGGCCCTGTTGAGCCTGGTTTACGGAAAAGGTAACTTCATCTGCCTGGGTGATATTCATCAATTGCCGCCAGTCATCCGATCAACAGCAATAAAAGACGAACAAGAAGAAAAAGAAGAATCGTCTTGTTCGTCTTGTGGGCCTTGTGCCGATAAACCGGTCGACCAACAAGTACGATGCTCGCTGCTGGATATTCTGCTTGGACTTTATTCGAACCAAAGCGCGCGACTGGATGTGACCTATAGGATGAATGCTGAAATTTGCATGTTTCCGAGCCGAACCTGGTATAATTCCACGTTGTCCCCGGCGCCAGCTAATGCGGGGGCCAGACTGGTTCTGAAGGGTGAAAGAAAAAATGATCTGGCAGATGAAATTATCGATCCCCGGAAACCGGTTGTCCTGGTGCTGACGGATCATCGAGGCTGTGGTCAGGAATCAGCGGCCGAAGCCGGAATAATCGCCCGCCTGGCCCACAGGTTGTTGTCCGACCCAGGCATGGACAAAGAGAAATTAGCGATTATTACTCCGCATCGGGCCCAGAATAATGCCATCAGCCGGCGTTTGGCCGAACTTTCTGGCGGCGAAGGTGATGGACTGCCATTGATCGACACGGTTGAACGGATTCAGGGCGCGGAACGGGATGTAATTCTGTTTGGCTTTACATGTTCCGATCCCGACCAGGTCTTGAGCGAATTCTTAAATAATCCAAACCGGTTCAATGTGGCAATCACCCGGGCGCGTAAAAAACTTATAGTGGTGGGCAGCCTGACGTTTTTCTCCGCCATTCCACGCACGGAGCAAGAGCTGCGGGACAATGCGTGCTTTAAGGCCTTTTGGGAACATTGCCGTAAACATGATTGTTGTTTCGACATCGCGTCTGATGGTAAGAATTGATCTTGAAGGCAGTCAGCACGCTGCTTGTGAGGAGTATGAACAATCGCGTTGTCTAAGTGGAACCAGAATGGAATTAGGGTAGCTTTTGGAAGCTAATTGTTCGGCTTTAATATAGCTCCC
>JAADHK010000120.1 GCA_013151835.1 Deltaproteobacteria bacterium | reverse complement strand
CAACGCACTTTTCCTTTCAACCGCTATTCAATTGAACAATGAACAGCTCAAGCCGGTATTCAGCTGGTTTGATAAGACGCTGCATGTACTTAACAAAGGTAAAGCTATACATCCCGGATTCAGTATCAAGGAATGTGAAGAGGAAGAAAAGAAAAAGAAAATCCTCGATTTTATGAGGGCAGCCGATTTATCCATTAATGACATTTTGTTGGAAAAAAAAGAGTTGTCCTTGAATGTTTTGCCTTCTGACATGCCGCAAAGTATTAAGGTCGAAATCGTTAAAGACTTTCAAGGAAAGAAACTGACACAGCTATCTTTTGTACACTCATCTTCAAATAACGATGAAGAAGTTGCTCTTGAATTGGCTGAAGAATCCACCGGCACCCGTAAGCTTTTCGCGCTGGCCGGTCCATGGCTGGATATTCTGGAAAACGGATCTGTTTTCTTTGTAGATGAATTGAACAACAGCCTGCATCCGCTTCTGGTACGGTTTCTGTTAAATCTGATTCATAACTCCGAAACAAACCGGCACAACGCTCAATTGATTTTTACCACCCATGATACCACAACTCTGGATCAAACCCTCATGCGGCGCGATCAGGTATGGTTTGTTGAAAAGGATGATGTGAATTCTACCCGCCTCTATCCCTTGTCTGATTATAAGCCCCGGAAAGGCGAGGCCCTGCAAAAGGGTTATTTATATGGTAGATATGGGGCTTTACCCTTTCCCGGTGAATTGAGATTTTAATGGGTACTGACAATCTGTTCCATAAAAGAAAAGCGCGTAAGGCCGAATCCTTGCGCCGGAAGGGGGCACGGAAATCTTCATATGATGTTGTGCTGATCGTCTGTGAAGGGGGTAAAACCGAACCCGCTTATTTTACAGAACTGATAAAAGATCTGCGACTAAACAGCGCTAATGTCAGGATATCCGGACAAGGGGCCGATCCGCTCAGTGTCGTGGATTTTGCTATTGCTGAATTCCGTAAGGAACTGAAAAAGGAACAGAAATTTGACAGGGTTTATTGCGTCTTTGATCGGGACAGGCATACAACATACCATGCGGCCATGGATAAGGTGAAACATACCCGTTTAGGCAGGGGAGGTAAAATTTTGGCCGTTCCTTCAATCCCCTGTTTCGAATTCTGGTTGCTGTTGCATTTTATCTATACCACCAGGCCATTTAATGCCCCGGCCGGTGACTCTATCTGTTTCAAGGTTGGCAAAGAATTGGAAAAACACCTCCCCGGATACCGGAAGGGAGACCGGAATGTTTTTGCTAAACTGCGCGGCAAGCTGGATAACGCAATCGCCAATGCCCGTCGGCTCGAACAATTTCATCAAACTTCCGGTACCGACAATCCCTCCACCCGGGTTTATTGCCTGGTGGAATATTTGTTAAATTTGAAAAAGCAAAATACGTAAAGGATGTCTATATACTTGGGAAGCCGAATGAGAAATTTTCTTCTTGAGTCAGAACATTTTTACTTGCGCGACGTCGCGCAAGTAAAAATGTTCACATCAGGAGCGGTCATGGGGCGTCTTCATTCCCGCCCGACTTTTGGAGTGGGCCCATGAACTGTGTTTTTATATTTATTCATATTTTCAATATATTGCATGGGATTGTTGTGCAGAACCATCCGCGTGTTGTCTGATAAGCTCTTGGGCAGACAGGTCAAGGGGGGGCGCTCATGAACGCCCCCCCCGGCTACGGATTTACAAACTCCATATATTCTTCCATTGTGGGTATTCTTCCGAGAAGGGCGGTTACGGCGGCGACTTCGGCGGAGGCAAGAAAGACATTGGTGTCGTCGCCCATCCGGTTTGGAAAATTGCGCGTGGACGTGGAAACGACCGTGGCGCCCGTGGATACCCGGGCCTGGTTTCCCATGCACAGCGAGCAGCCCGGCATTTCAATCCGTGCGCCTGCCCGGCAGAACAGGTTGTAGTATCCGTTTTTTCTGAGAGATACGGCATCCATGCGCGTGGCCGGCGTGATCCAGAGGCGGGCCCGGGTGCGGCCTTTGTTGTTTAATATATTTGCCGCGCCGATGTATCGGTCCATGCTGGTCATGCACGAGCCGATAAAGACCTCGTCCACCGCCGTTCCCGCCACGTCGGACAGGCGGCGCACATCATCCGGGTCATTGGGGCAGGCAAGGATCGGCTCGGTGATTTCGTTCAGGTTGATGTCGATGATTGCGGCAAATTCTGCATTTTTATCCCGGACAAGGAGTTCGGGTTCCGCAAGCCATGCCTTCATTGCCGAAATTCTGCGATTGATCGTCTCGGCATCCCCGTACCCTTTTTCCAGCAGGTCGGTTAGAATCACGATGCTTTCATTAATGAATTTTTTCACCTTATCCGGCGAAAGGGCGATGGTCGCGGCTGCTGCGGATCGTTCGGCAGAGGCGTTGGACAGTTCAAAGGCATGTTCCACGGGAAGGTCCGAAAGGCCTTCCATTTCTAGAATCCTGCCGGAAAACACGTTCTTTTTCCCGGCTTTTTCAACCGTGAGCAGTCCCTGATCGATGGCGGCAAGGGGGATGGCGTTTACCACGTCCCGCAAGGTGATGCCGGGCCGTGTCCTGCCTGAAAACCGCACAAGCACCGATTCCGGCATATCAAGCGGCATGGTTCCTATGGCCGCGGCAAAGGCCACCAGGCCCGAGCCTGCGGGAAAGCTGATGCCGAGAGGAAACCTTGTATGGGAATCCCCGCCCGTGCCCACCGTGTCGGGTATGAGCATCCGGTTCATCCACGAATGGATGATCCCGTCACCCGGGAGCAGGGCCAGACCCTCACGTTCCTTCATGAATTCGTGAAGGTCTTCATGCATTTTTATGTCGACTCTGCGGGGGTACGGGGCCGTGTGGCAGAAGGTCTGCAGGACAAGGTCTGCCGAGAATTTCAGGCAGGCCAGTTCCGCGAGTTCATCTTTTGTCATGGGGCCGGTGGTGTCCTGTGAACCCACGGTGGTCATTTTCGGTTCGCAGTATTCGCCGGGCAGGACCCCGCCTTTTCCGCATGCCCGGCCCACGATCTTCTGGGCAAGGGTAAAGCCGGGAGCTTTTTTTTCGGGCATTGCGGGCCTTGCAAACATATCCGATCCGGGCAGGCAGAGCGCCTTGCGTGCCGTTGCGGTGAGGGTACGCCCGATGATGAGGGCAATCCTGCCCCCGGCGCGCACCTCGTCGGCAAGAGCCTCGGTCTTGAGCGCGAATTCGGCCATGGTTTCGCCTGTCCCGTTTTTTTCTATCCTTCCTTCATAGGGGTAGATATCTATCACGTCACCGGTTTTAAGATCGCTCACATCGCATTCAATAGGAAGCGCGCCGGCATCTTCCAGGGAGTTGAAGAATATGGGCGCAATCTTTGCGCCCAGCACGATTCCCCCGCGCCGTTTGTTGGGAATATGGGGGATGTCGTCTCCAATGTGCCAGATCAGAGAGTTTGAGGCGGATTTCCGGGAAGAGCCCGTGCCCACTACATCTCCCGCAAAGGCCACGGGATATCCATTCTTTTTGAGCGTGGCGATTGTTTCAAGAGGCTTTTTCACCCTTTTTGCCAGCATGGACAGCGAGTGGAGCGGGATGTCCGGCCGGCTCCATGCCTCGGATGCGGGGGACAGGTCGTCGGTGTTGGTTTCGCCGTCCACCTTGAAAATGGTTACCGTGATTTTTTTGGCCATGGCCGGGGCGCGGGTAAACCATTTTGCCGCGGCCCATGACTCTATGACCGATTTTGCATGAAGATTTTTTTCAGACAGCGTAAGGATCGTATCAAATGCGTCAAATATGAGTATGATCGATTCAAGGGCATTTGAGGCATCCCTGCCAAGCGTTTCATCTTCGAGCAGTCCGATGAGCGGGCCGACATTGAATCCTCCTCTCATCGTGGAAAGCAGGCGGACCGCATCGCCAGGGGTTACGAAAGGAGAGCTTATCCGTTTTCTCACAATTGAGGTGAGAAATTCGGCCTTGACCCTTGCCGCGGGGTCTACGCCCGCAGGTATCCTGTTTGCAAGCAGGTCCATGAGAAAGTCCGGGTCCGCGCCTTCCGGGTTTGCGAGAAGTTCCACCAGCGCTTCGGCCTGCGCTTCGCTTAATGGAAGGGGAGGAATCCCCATTTTTTTCCGGTCATCTTCGTGCTTAAGATATTCTTTTATCATATTTTGAGTCCTGCGTTAAACCCCTGATGTATGGCATCAAACGCCATGCCGATCTTGCCGGCATCGCCGATGACGGTATGGGGGATTTCCATGTCTTCCAGTACCCCGGCAAGGCTGTTTTCCGGTCGGGCCCCGACGGCAATAACCACGGTGTCGGCGATGATTTTTTCCCGGACTCCGTCTTTTTCAATCACGATACCGTCGGCGGTGATCTCAAGCGCATTGGTCGCGACCATGACCTTGACCCCGAACCGTTTAACATCCTGGAGCATTCCCCATCGGGTAGTCTTCCCGAAGTCCTTGCCGATTTTGTCGATCATCTCGATTATGGTAACGTCTTTTGTCCCGCGTATGGCCATTTCGTGCAGGGTTTCCAAGTCTTCGGCCTTGTTTATGAGCAGAAATTTCAAGGTTTCACCACTAAGGGTTCCCCTTTCGGCCAGAAACAGGGCGACCTCAACGCCCACAGCCCCTCCGCCCACCACCACCGCGCGCGGGCCGGTAAACGCCTTTCCCAGAAGCACGTCCCAGGCCTGCACGACATTGGGCAGTTCGATCTCGGGGATCGGGGGCGCCATGGGTGTGGCGCCGGTGGCGAGGATGACATGGTCCGGCTTTTCAATCTTTATGAAAGCCTTGTCCACTATGGTGTTAAGGTGCACGGAAATATTTTTTCGCAAATTTACCTGTTGTTGCCAGTCATCCGCAAGAACACAAAATTCCCCGCGTCCCGGAGGCGCGCCCGCAATATGGAGCTGGCCGCCGAGCCGGGTCGATTTTTCGCACAAAGTAACCGAATGCCCCCTGTCTGCAGCCGTGACCGCAGCGACCATGCCTGCGGCTCCTCCTCCGATAACCAGGACCTTTTTCGTTTCAGCCGCAGCTTCGATACTGACTTCCCCTTCGTGTCCGGCCCTGGGATTACATAGGCATTCCACGTGTTTTAATTTGAACAGGTTGTCAAAACATCCCTGGGCGCACGCCACGCAATGGATGATTTCATCCTCCCGCCCGGTTTTTGCTTTTTCCGGAAACCATGGGTCGGCGATCAGGCTCCGGCCCAGGGCCACCATGTCGCACATCCCGTCTCCTATGAGTTCGCGGGCGATGGCCGGGTCGTTGATCCTGTGGCTCGCAATGACCGGCACATCCACCACCTCCCGGATGCCCCGCGAAAGGTAGGAAAAGGCCCCCCTCGGAACTGCGGTCGTAATCTGAGGAACACGGGCCTCGTGCCAGCCGACATTGATGCAGAGCGCGTCCACCCCGGCCTGTTCCACAAGGGCGACGGCATATTGCCGGAGTTCTTTGCGTCCCTGTCCGTCCGGCATGAAATCGTTGCCGTTCATTCTCACGATCAGCGGGAAGTCACGGCCCACTTCGTTCCGGATGGCCTGCATTACTTCCAGCCCGAATCGCATCCGGTTTTCCAGGGTCCAGCCGTACTCGTCTTCTCGCTTGTTGGTAAGGGGAGAAAGAAATTCGCTGATGAGATATCCCGTGCCGGAAAGAACCTCAACAGCGTCGAAGCCCGCCTTTTTGACCCGCAGGGCGGCCTGCGCAAAATTTTCGATGATCTGGCGGATTTCATCGGTTTCAAGAGCGTGCGGTGTCTCGCCGGTCATTCGGGAAGGGACTGCGGATGGGGCCACCGCCTGTTTTCCGTCCAGGAAAAAGGAGAAGTTGTATCGGCCGGCATGGTTGATCTGGATTCCGGATTTCGCGCCATTGGATTTTATGGTGTCCGCCAGCCGTGAAAGGCCGGGAAGGAAGATATCGTCGTGCGCCCCGATATTGGTCGTGTTTCCGGAAAGCATGTCCACGGTGGCATATCCCGCCACGATCATTGCCGCGCCTCCCCTGGCCCGCTCTGCGTAAAAATCGATTATCTGGTCGGTTACCTGAAATCCCTTTGCCATGCCGAGGTGCATGGCGGGCATGTAAATCCTGTTTTTAAGTTTCATGCCGTTGATGGTAATGGGCATGAATAACGGGTCGTTCATGACGGCCTCCATATCTTTTTGGGTTAAAAAATCCGTCCATATTGACGGTATTCGATGAATCCTGAAAAATTGCTCCCAATCTGTTGCCACTGTCAAGAAAAAAGTATAAGATACAAAGGCGAAAATCCACGGGAGTGACATTTTATGGAAAAAGGATATATACAGATTTACACGGGCGATGGCAAGGGAAAGACGACCGCCGCCATAGGGCTGTCAATACGGGCGGCAGGCGCGGGGCTGTCTGTTTTTATGGCCCAGTTCCTTAAAAAGAGCAAATACAGCGAGATAAAAGGGCTTGAGCGCTTTTCCGACCGGATCGCCATCGAACAGTTCGGCACGGGAAAGTATGTGCGGGGCGAGCCTGCGCCTGAAGATATTGCTGCTGCTAAAAAGGGATTTTCAGCCGCGCGTTCGGCCTTGCTTTCCGGAAAATATGATATGGTGATCCTGGATGAAATCTGCGTGGCGCTTTTTTTCAAGGTTTTGTCCGAAGATGCGGTGCTGGGCCTCATGGATGAAAAACCCGACGGGGTGGAGCTTGTGTTGACCGGCAGGAAATGTCCGGACGCAATCATGGACAGGGCCGATCTCGTGACCGAGATGCGGGCTGTAAAGCATTATTATGACGAGGGGGTTCTTGCGAGGATTGGAATAGAAAACTGACGGCACGGTAAAAAACGATATGGCGGTTCGTGTCGGATTAATGCCAGCCCGTGGGCTCATGTCGGATTACGCTACACTAATCCGACCTACAAGTCTACGAATCACTGCAAATTACTGCCGTCGGATTAGCGCGCCGTTTTTGTGTGCCATGATGACCGACGTGTTTTGCTCTTGAATTCAACCTGTAAAAATACTACCATATTGCTCGAACACCATCGGCAAATTCAGTTCCCCCAAAAATAATTAAAACTCTGGAGGATTTAAATGCGGAAAAAGATTGTTATAGCGGTAGACCAGTCTCTCCACTCCAAGCAAGCCATGGAGTATGCGGTTAAAATTGCAGAAGTCGTAAAAGAAGTTGATTTTACGTTGTTACATATTCAGCCTATGATTTCCCAGTATCTGACTGAAGAAGCAATCAGGCATCCAAAAGCAAGGGCCGAACTGGAAAAAGTTTATGAAAAGAACAAAAAAGCGTCCCATCAGCTCCTTGAGGATTGCAAAGCGCATATGGCGCACAAGGGCATTGATGTCAACTGCATTGAGATTAAAACCCAAGCCAGATCTCATAGTGTTGCCGGGGACATATTAAAGATGGCCGAGGCCTTGCCATACGATGCTATTATCGTGGGACGGCGGGGCATTACCGGACTTCACGAGCTGTTCGTGGGAAGCGTCACTTCAAACCTGCTTGCAGGTTCCCGGGTTATTCCCATATGGGTGGTGGACGGCCGGATTCAATCCAACAAGATATTGATTGCTGTAGACTATTCATCACAGTCCCTGCGGACGGTGGATCATTTGGCATACATATTTTCTGAAAATCGGGAGGTGCAGTTACAATTTTTAAATATCGAATTGCAGTTAGAGGACATCTGCGAAATTGATACGGAAGCAGCACAGACGGCCGAACTCGAGAAAGTGATTTTAAATTCCAACGAAAAATGTGTCTCTGATTTTTCCGCAAAAGCCATTGACATTCTGAAAAAAGCGGGCTTTACGGAGGATCAGGCTTCGTTTGTGTCTGCCAAAAACCAGTTTTTAACGGGAAAGGCAATCCTTGAGGCGGTAAAAAAAGGCGAATTCGGTACTGTGGTAATCGGCAAAACAGGTACCCACACGAGCCGCAATATGGGAAGGGTTGCGAACTATATCATCCAGAAAATGTCGGATGGGGTGGTCTGGTTGGTTCCATGAAGCAGATAAAGCCAAATGCAATTATCGGACGGAAATTGTTAATGAACAGGTGTTTTACAACACATCGGTCCCACGACGAAATTATTCCTTGCTGATGTGCATCTCAAACTTTCGCGTATGGTATTTTTCCGGTTTTTCCGGCCCGTTTTCCGGAACCGGGTAGTTGCGCTCAATAAACGTGAGCGTGCCGTTTTTATGAACCATGATGACGGACGAGGACCGGGTGCCGTAGATTTCGCTTGTGACAAAAACGGGTGAAAGTATCCTTTCCCATTCAAGGCTCACGCCGGTATCGGGAAGCAGTTCATCACCGGGTCTCCGCCTGTCCAAGAGCATGGCAAGGATTTCTTCGGGCTCGATTTTATCTCTGTTTTCAAGCAGCCCGTCCATTTTTTTTCGTATTTTTTCGGTTTTGGGCCATGGGGTATTCAGGAGGTGGTTGCTTACTATGTGGATGCCGGGTTTCAGTATTTCGTGCCGGTCGGCCACGTTGGAATACCAGAAGAGGCGGTTCATATCCCCGAAAAGCAGATTGAACCCGTTGTAGCGGTCCCTGCCTTTCCGCAGCTTGTTAAGAAATGTGCCGAGCTCGTCTATGCCATCCAAAAATTTGCTCACAAGTTCACCCCGGGATAAACTGCTTTTCATTACGTGCGAGAAATCGCGGAAATTCGTCACTGCGGCGATCCGTCCGATCCGTGTTGCTCCCAGCCATGTTCCGCCCTCCTTAAGATCCCGGCCGGCAAGTATGTTGCTGTTATCCTCCCACAAGCCGAGGGGTGCCGTGGGACGGTCGTAAAATTCGTCTCTGTTGGCGGCAATAATCAGCGGAAAGTCCGGGTGGCGTTTTATGGCTATTGCGATGAGGCACATGGCATTACCAGGTTTTCAGGGTTTATGCTTGTATTTGCCCTTGTATTCGTCAGACGTTTTTGATAATAATTCAAATTTATTAAAATTACAATAAGTTCTTTGTATATTAATAAATAACAGGGAGGAAAGCGATATGCAGGAAGTGGTTATAGTGAGTGGCGCAAGAACCGCAGTGGGGTCATTCGGCGGATCACTTAAAGGGGTTAGCGCGGTGGAGCTTGGGAAGATCGCCATTAGCGAGGCCGTGAAAAGGGCGGGCCTGCGGCCGGTTGTGGGAGATGAGATGGCAAAAGTCGCTCCCGACCGTCTTAAAAATCAGGGACCGATTGAACTCGAGACCGCAGCGGCCGCCTGGGACGGAACGGCAACCCCGGTCGTTGTCGACGAGGTTATCATGGGAAACGTCCTTCTTGCCGGTCAGGGCCAGAACCCGGCCCGCCAGAGCATGATCCGCGCCGGGATACCAAAGGAAACTCCGGGATTTACAATAAACAAGGTCTGCGCGTCCGGCTTGAAGTCAATAGCCCTGGGCGCGTCATCCATCATGTCCGGACAGGCAGAGGTCATCATCGCCGGCGGGCAGGAGAGCATGAGTTCAGCGCCCATGGCTCTTCCCAAGGCCCGGTGGGGCCACCGCATGGAGGTGACCGGCAGGGGCGAGGTTCTGGATCTCATGGTCTTTGACGGACTTTACGAAATTTTCTACGGGTATCACATGGGCCTTACCGCTGAAAATATTGCCGGGAAATACGAAATTTCAAGAAAGGAGCAGGATGAGCTTTCGGTCCTGAGCCATAACCGGGCCAGGGCGGCCATGGCCGACGGCACCTTTGCCCGGGAGATCGTTCCGGTAACCATAAAAACCCGCAAGGGCGATATCGTGGTCGATACGGACGAGCGGCCCATGGAAACCGACATGGAGAAGATGGCAAAACTCAGGCCGGTTTTCAAAAAGGACGGCACTGTCACCGCCGGAAACGCTTCGGGCATAAACGACGGAGCTGCGGCGGTTGTCATGATGAGCGCCGCCAGGGCATCGGCGCTTGGCCTGACTCCATTGCTCAAGATAAAGGCGTTTGCCTCCGGTGGATTGGACCCCGCCTACATGGGTCTTGGTCCGATCCCCGCCATCCGCAAGGTTCTGAAAGCCACGGGAATGACCATTAACGATATTGATGTTATCGAGCTGAACGAGGCGTTTGCATCCCAGGCCATTGCCTGCATGCGCGAGCTTTCAATTCCCGTTGACCGTCCGAATCAGGTGGGAAGCGGTATATCCCTTGGGCATCCCATAGGGTGCACGGGAGCGCGGCAGATGGTGACCATAATGAATCTCATGAAAACAAAGGGCGCCGCCACAGGCCTTATCTCAATGTGCATCGGAGGCGGCATGGGCATGGCCATGATCGTTTCGGCGGCATAATGACGGCTCCGTAAAAAGTCCGTCTGCGGCGTTGCGCTTCATCGGGAAATGCTCGACGTACAAAACGTACGCCTCCGCCTTTCCCGGTTCGCGCGCCTTGCATACGGCGCTTTTTACGAAGCCGTCGACCGTGTTTCAAACGGGGATGTGGCTTGTTGTTTGTATGAAAAGATTATTGCAATTTTAGATTGTTAAGAGACAATGAGGCTTAAAAGGAGTATCAAAGATGACGAGTATCAGCAGAAAATTAGGTGCGCTGATTATTTTCGGCGTGCCGGCTATCGTAGGCGGTGGCATCATGTATCATTTTTTCCCATCCTACACGGCTATCACAATCTATGAAATTATTCTCGGCTTTGCGGCCCTGGGCGTTGTTTCAAACCTGGAGTAGGCTGGGCCGTTAAGTGAACGGGGCATAGTCCTCATTATTTATTTATATCTACAGCGAGTCGATTTTTTCGACGATCGCCTGCCCCATGGCCCGGGTGCCCACCGGCGGATGCGGGTCGCCCGCCTGCTTCATATCTCCGGTAACGGCCTTTCCCTCCCGGATTACCGTAGCGATTGCACGTTCGAGCCGAACGGCCGCATCGGATTCACCGATATGATCCAGCATCAGGGCGGTTGAAAGCAGTATCCCCGCCGGATTGGCCTTGTCCTGGCCGGCGATGTCCGGTGCACTGCCATGGGTCGCCTCGAACACGGCATATTCCTTACCCATGTTGGCGCCGGGCGCCACACCGAGTCCGCCGATCAGCCCGGCGGCAAGATCGGAGATGATGTCGCCGTAAAGGTTGGGAAGCACGAGCACATCATACTTTTCGGGAAACTGGACCAGCTGCATGCACATATTGTCAATGAGCTTGTGCTCGTACGCGATGTCGGGATAGCGCCGGCTGACGTCCTCGGCTGCCTGCATGAAAAGACCGTCGGAGAGCTTCATGATGTTCGCCTTGTCGATGCCGGTGACCTTTTTCCGGCCATACCGCTGTGCATATTCAAAGGCAAAGGTGACAATCCGCTCGGAACCGCTGATGGAAATGGGTTTGATGCTGATACCGGTATCACATCCCAGGTCGACGCCCGAATTTTCCCTGATGAAGGTGAGCAGGGGGTTGTCCTCGCCACAGCTTTCCATGAACTCGATGCCGGCGTACAGATCCTCGGTGTTTTCCCGGACGATGACCAGGTCGATCCCCTGCGGGCTCGTGATGCGGCTGCGTACTCCCGGATAATACTTACAGGGCCTGAGGCAGGCAAACAGATCGAGCGCTTTTCTCAGCTGAACGTTGACGCTGCGGAAGCCCTTTCCCACCGGCGTCTCGACCGGTCCTTTCAATGCGATTTTGTTTCGTCGGATCGAATCGAGAATCCGGTCGGGAAGCGGAACTTTTTCTTTTTCGATGACTGCGGCACCGGCGTTCTGGATATCCCAGTCGATATCCACGCCCAGCGCTGAGATGCAGGTTTTCACGACATCGGTGATTTCCGGTCCGACACCGTCTCCTGGGATCAATGTAACGGTTCGTCTCATAGTCCCTCACAATCAGCAGAAAATGGATTAATTGTAGGGGCGGACCCCTGTGTCCGCCCTTATGTGTGTTATGATCCGTACGGCAGGGATTTTGGCGCATACCGGCGAGTATGCGAGTCAGAATAAGAGCAATCCTGCAAGAAGTCAAGCTGTCTCATATCCGGCCAGCAATTCTAATTATGGATGCACAAAATTAATGTTGCCATGCGTGGGTCAACGTAGCGGCGGCCTTCAGGCCGCCATTAACTGGAAGGCTGAAGCCTTCCGCTACGTGGGCCGTACCGTAGCTCTTTCCACAATTAGAATCGCTGGTATCCGGCGTATGGGTTAAAACTTGACATGCAAATCGATTTTTGTGATACGTTTCGACGTCAAAGGCATATTCCGCAAATGTCCGCTTTTGCCGATGAGCTAGGCCATATCTCTTAATGCAATCTGTCAAATTTTTAAAAGGATCAGCACAAATGAGTGAAACAATGCATGATAATATGAAATTAATTAAAACCTTTTATACGAGTTTCCAAAAACTCGACAGCCGCGGCATGGTTAAGTGTTATCATGAGGATATCGAATTTTCCGATCCGGTTTTTCCGGCTCTGAAAGGAAACGCTGCCAAAGCCATGTGGAAAATGTTGTGCCTTCGGGCCACGGAGCTGGAAATTACCTTCGGCAACATTTCAGCCAATGATGCCGCCGGCACCGCGCACTGGGAGGCAAAATATAAATTCATCACAACGGGCCGGCAGGTCCATAACAAGATTGACGCCGAATTTGAATTTCAAGACGGAAAGATCATCCGGCACCGGGATTCTTTTGATTTTTGGCGATGGAGCAAGATGGCCTTCGGTCCGATTGGATGGATGCTGGGCGCAACGCCCTTTTTCCGTAAAAAAGTACAGAAACGCGTTGCTGTAAGTCTTGAAAATTTTATGAAAAATGCAAATATCCGCTGAAATACAAGCCAGTGGAAAATGTTAAAATCCTTGGCAAATAAAACCATTTTTTGGTAAGTTCTCAAAAGAAAGGTTTGTTTTAAGCAACACTCCCCGACTCCTCAATTAAATAGACTTTATAGCCAGAAACATCCTGTGACTGTCATCACTTAACAGGGCGAACCCGAAGCTCTTATAAAAATTTTGGGCATCACGGTTGATGGCATCCACGACAATGGCATAAATAGCGATTTCATCGCTGACAACCAGGATGCGCTTAACTGCATCAGCAAGCAGCATTTTACCAACCCCCTTTCCATGGGCGGATTGACTGACCGCCAGCCTGCCAATTAAGACGGCGGGTATCGGCTGCTTAGGTAGTTTTTGAGATAGATCTTCAGGTAGCTGATTCAACTCTATTGATAAGCTGCTCAGGGTGTAATAACCGACCACCTTTTTAGGACGGTCTGCTTTCGCAGCTATAAAAATCCGGCTGATGTGACGTTTAACATCCTGCCTTGCCTGTCTTTGCAGGTAGTTGTCGAGCATTTCAACGCCGCAATAAAAGCTTAGACGGTCATGCGTCGTATTGAGCGGCTCAATGATTAAATGAAAAAAATCGGTCATTTGCTAACTACGCGCTGCGAATGTTCTTTAAGCGCATCGGTCAATTTACTGTTGAAGTTAATTGTAGTAGCCAGGGCGTTGAAGAAGGTCTTCGAGTTTGAGTTTTCGGCATTCAAAGCCAGGGATTCATGCTCATGAACAGTTTTCTTTGCCTGGTCCAAGGCGCTATGCAAAACAAACTTGCTGACGGTCTTTCCTTCAAGGCTGGCGGCACGTTCTAAAAGGGTTTTTACGCTGCGCTTTAACCGAAGATTAATCCGTTCTTGATTTGTTTGTGCTGGTGCTTTCAAAACAAAGGTCCTTTATTGTGAAGATTGGGTTTGATACCCCGTCCGCTTGCAGAGGGACAATTCATTTTTTTAAGGATGATTTTATCTCTTGATAAAGAAATGTACGTCATAATGGAGCCTTTGTCAATCTGGTTTTTTAACTTATCTTTGATAGTTGATTTTTTAATATCCTGTAAAAACAACGCACTACATAACCGCAAAATATTCTTTGCACTACCGGAGCTGTTTCGAGGTGGTTTTGCTTTCATGTGATATCATGGATCGTCGGCAACAGGGCGATTTTGACCCACTGAAAGATACTGCCGCAGTTTCCCCGGCACGCGGTGCGGATGGCAAAGCGTTTTCCTTTT
>JAADHK010000147.1 GCA_013151835.1 Deltaproteobacteria bacterium | reverse complement strand
CGCATTATCGGAAGCAGAGTCAAAGGCGTTTTTAAAGCCTTACGGCATACCCGTCATAGAAGAAAAGGTTGCACAAAATATTGACTCGGCGGTTAAAATCGCGGAGCAGACCGGTTTTCCTGTTGTGATAAAGGGCCTTGGCAAGGAACTCCTCCATAAAACCGAGATGGGACTCGTTCGGCTGAATTTAAGGGATATCCGGGAAGTTGAAATCGCCGCCAAAGAAATTGCAAAAGCTGCGGGCGACAAGCTTGAAGGCTTTGTCGTTCAGCCCTGTCTGACCGGAAAAAGAGAGTTTGTGGCAGGCCTTTTCAGGGACGAAACCTACGGCCCGATAGTCATGTTCGGGCTGGGCGGAATATTTACGGAAAGCCTGGCCGATGTCGTGTTCAGGCTCGCGCCGCTATCCGAAGCCGATGCAATGGATATGATAATGCAGATCCGTTCAAGCGCCCTTCTGGGTCCGGTCCGGGGTGAGGCGCCTGTTGATGTCAATATCCTGGTAAAGACATTGACGGGCCTGTCCGATGTGGGAGTGACCTGTCCGGATGTAAGGGAGATCGATATTAATCCTCTTCTTGTGAGGGATGACGGACAGGCGGTTGCAGTGGACGCCCTGGTTGTAAAGGGGGCCGGGGATATGGAAAAGGAGTTTTTACCGCCGGTTGATCCAAAGGTTGTGGCAGCCCTTTTTTATCCGCGTTCCATCGCGTTTATCGGCGCGTCTGGGAAGCTTGGAAAATGGGGGTATACCCTTCTTACAAATACAATCGGCGGCGGGTACAAGGGGAAGATATATCTTGTGAATCCAAGGGGTGGCACAATCGCCGGCCGGCCGGTTTATAAAAGTGTGGCAGACATAGAAGAAAACGTTGATGTCGCTGTTGTGACCATTCCCGCAGCCAGGGTATTGGGCCTTATTCCGGAGCTTAAGGCCAAGGGTATTTCCTATATGCTCCTTATTGCATCCGGATTTGCCGAAACCGGTGAACAGGGCGCCATGGCCGAAAGAGAACTGGTAAAAGCCGCGCGCGAAAACGACATTTATCTGATCGGTCCGAATACAATGGGTACATGCAATCCCTACATCGATTTTTACTGCACCGGAACTCATGTCCGGCCAAAGGCCGGCAGCATAGGGGTGGTTGCCCAGTCCGGAAACATGGGAAACCAGCTCCTGGCGTTTGCGGAATTGCAGGGCATCGGGATTCGTGCGTTTTGCGGTTCGGGGAACGAGGGGATGATTACCATCGAGGATTATTTGGACGCCTTTGAACAGGACCCCCTGACACATGCGGCCATGCTCTACATAGAAAGCGTGAAAAACGGCCGGCGTTTTTATGAAACAGCCCGGCGGGTCAGCCTTAAAAAGCCCATTGTTTTATTAAAGGGCGGCCAGACCGACGCCGGAAACAAGGCTGCGGCAAGCCATACCGGAGCCATGACCACCAATGCCGCCGTCTTTAATGCGGTATGCCGTCAGGCGGGAATCGTAAAGGTCGAAAAGCCCATGGACCTGCTCGACCTTTCGGCTGCTTTTTCCTCGATTCCCCTTCCCGAGGGAAAGCGCGTGGCCATCATGACGCTCGGGGGCGGCTGGGGGGTCGTAACCGCCGATCTTTGTGAAAGTTACGGCCTTGAGGTGCCGGAACTTTCAAAGGATATCATTGAACAAATCGACCGTATTCTTCCCCCGTACTGGAGCCGGTCGAACCCCGTGGACCTTGTGGGTGAAAATGACTGGTCCATACCGTTTACGGTCATGACGGAACTTATGAAATGGGATGGGTGCGACGCAGTGATCAACCTCGGTATCGTGGGCAGGCGGCACATGGCTTCCCGGCTCGCGGATTCGGTATTAAAGAGCGATCCGACCTGCGCGCCCGATATTCTGGAATCCATCAACAAGACCTATGATGAACTGGAAAAAAAATACATGGCCCATGTCGTATCCCTCATGGAGGAATTTGAAAAACCGGCGCTCGGGGTCAGCATATTAAAGGAAGAAAAGGACCAGACCCTGTATGATATTCCCGGTAAAAAATATAAGGGGCTTTTTTTTCCCACACCGGAACAGGCCGTAAAGTCTTTGGCAAAGATGTATGAGTACAGGAGCTTTCAGAAAAGGGCGAACGGAATATCTTCATAATTAACAGGGGGAATTTACCATGGAAAAGAGTTATATGGGAAGGATTCTAATGGTGGATATGGGAACCGGCAATATCTGCGAGGAAACGGTTCCGGATAAGGTGTATGAAAATTATCTGGGTGGCCTCGGCCTTGCCGCAAGCATTCTTTATGACCGCATTCCCGCAGGCGCTGATCCCCTTGGCCCCGATAATATCCTTGCCTTTGTTTCCGGCCTGCTCACCGGAACGGGAACGCTTTTTACCGGTCGGTGGATGGTTGCGGCAAAATCACCCTTGACGGGAACCTGGGGAGATGCCAATTGCGGCGGGAATTTTTCGCCGGCCATAAAGAAATGCGGGTATGACGGCATTTTTTTTACCGGCATCAGCGAAAAGCCCGTATACCTTTCGATCATAAACGGAAAAGCAGAATTAAAAGACGCTGCGTACCTGTGGGGAAAGGATGCCGTCGAGACCGAGGCAATACTCATTTCCGAAGCCAACGATAACAAGGCAAGGGTTGCGTGTATCGGGCCTGCCGGAGAAAATCTTTCTTTGATTTCGGGGGTCTCAAACGACCGGGGGCGGCTTGCCGCGCGTTCGGGGCTGGGGGCCGTCATGGGCTCCAAGCGGTTAAAGGCCCTGGTTTTATCAGGCGATCACGCAATCCTCCCCAACAATCGGGCGGAAATAAAAAAACTGCGCCTCAAAACACTTATTTTTGTAAAATCGCAGCCGCCGCTGAACAAGGGCTCGTTGAACGCCTATCTGGGCAAGGCGTTTCGCATGCTTCCAAGCCAGATTGTCATGGATGGTATTTTGTACAAAATGATGCTTAAAAAATGGGGGACCGTAAGCCTGAATCAATTGAGCATAGAGATCGGTGACAGCCCCGTTAAAAACTGGAAAGGGACATACAGGGATTTTACCGGCCGTAAATCCGCACCCATCAATCCCGATCGTATTATCGCCCGTGAAGTTAAGAAATACTTTTGTTATTCCTGCCCGCTGGGATGCGGCGGGATCTGCAAAACAAAGGACATGGACGGGAAGGATTTCGAGACCCATAAACCGGAATATGAAACGGTTGTCGCCTTTTCCGGATTACTCTTAAACGAGGATTTGGACAGTATTTTTTATATCAATGAATTGCTGAACCGCGCGGGCATGGATAGCATATCAGCGGGCGCAACAATCGCCTTTGCCATCGAGTGTTATGAAAAAAAGGCGTTAAAGCCCGGAGAAACCAACGGGTTGAAACTCAAATGGGGAGACACAAAAACCATTGTGGCCCTGGTGGAAAAAATGATCAAGCGCGAAGGCATCGGCGATATCCTTGCGGACGGCGTCAAAAAGGCTGCCGAAAGGATAGGAAAAGGGGCGCAGAAATACGCCATGCATGCGGGCGGACAGGAACTTCCCATGCACGACGGGCGCAATGATCCGGGCTTTGCCCTTCATTACAGCGTGGAAGCTACGCCCGGCCGGCATACAATGGGAGCGTTCATGTATTATGACATGTTCCAGCTCTGGAAAAAAATAAAAAGCCTCCCTTCGCCCGGACTCATGTATTCAAAAGACAGCAAGTACGTTGCTGATGAGGAAAAGGTTATAAAAGCGGCGGCATGCAGCAAGTTCATGAATGTTGCAAACGGCGCCGGGCTCTGTCTTTTCGGCGCGTTTCTCGGCCTTCACAGGCTGCCGCTTTTTGAATGGATCAATGCGGCCACGGGTTGGGATAAAACCCCGGAAGAGTACCTGGAAATGGGGGCGGCGATTCAAACTTTAAAGCAGGCGTTTAATGTGAAACAAGGCGTGGATCCAAAGAGCCTGAAGCCCAATAAAAGAACATTGGGCGAACCGCCCCAGGAAAACGGGCCCAATAAGGGACGATCCGTTGAGATTGATGAGCTGATGAAACGTTATTGGGAACATTTCGGCTGGGATCCTGAGACTGGAAAACCGGCGTAAATAGGTCAGGTCTACGTTTGACTTTATTTAAAAGCCAAACGTAGACCTGACCCCTAATGTCAATGGAGCCGGGCCATGAACAGGCCGTTTATCAAAGCCGGGGTTGTCGGATTGCTTGTGATAGCCATGAGTATTCTTCTGGTCGCCGTGTTTCCCTCAAAAGCGCCCGGACTGCCGGAAGGGTTTTTTACCCCCATCATCGCATTTGAGTTTATCGAAACCCGGGCAGAGGTGTTTCAGATGTTTACGGCAACCGACGGCAATCTGCGGCAGTCCATGATCGATGCCATGGATTTCGGTAATCGGCTTGACTATGTTTATATGTGTTTATATTCATTGTTCCTGCTTTTGTTTGCAGTAAGATGTGCGGAGGTTTCAGGCAAAAAATATTATTATATCGGCGCGCTGCTGGCATTAACGGTTCTTTTTGCCGATGCTCTTGAAAATATCCAGCTGCTGGGTATCACCTCGGCAATAGAAAACGGCGATCTCGGGGCATACCTGGTGCGCCTGCATATTTTCACATGGATCAAGTGGGGCGGAATCGCGGCAATATTTATGGTTCTGGTTCCGTGGTTTATGAAGGGAGGCCTGTTTTCAAAGGCGATCGGACTAACCGGAATCGCGAGCTTTATGCTGGGTATTGTTTCATTCCTGCATCGCTCGATAATCAATGAATTTTTTGGCCTGTCTGTCGGGCTCATGTTTATCCTGATGATCATATATTGTTTTAAATTCAGGGGAAATCCGGCTTAATTCAAATTTCATTCGGTATCTCTTTTTCATGGGTTTAGCATAAAAAATCTGATGGTTGAATCAAGTTAATAAAGAAAAGAATGAGGATAGAATGGCATGTTTTAAATGGATTTTAGTGATGTGCGCAATCACATGTCTGCTCATGGTCGTACCGGTCGGTGCATCTACTGCGGATGAAAATGCGGAATATCAGGTGATTGTGGATGCGGATAACGATTGCTCCGATGGCGTGTGCGACCTGCAGAGCGCCCTGGATGCCGCAGCAAACGACGGCCAGCCGTCCACGGTCCGGGTTGCGGCAGGCATTTACCCGCCAAGTGACGCCATTTCCTGTTATCCATCGGACAATACCCCGCTTTATCTGACGGGAGAGGGAACGGACGCCACGGTTTTGTCCTGTAGTCTGGTTATCGATTCCACCGGTTTTCCGGACGGGAGCGGGGATATTTTTTTAGACGGGATAAGCTTTTCCGGGGAACAGGAGATCTCTATCTATACCTCGGATGCGGATATCACGCTCGGCGATATTCAGGCTCTGACATCTTCGTTTGAGGTCAGTGCCCTTAACGGAGATATTGACGTTACCGGATCGATTTTGTGCTATTCGATTTCGTTGGGTGCTCCGACCGGTGGTATCGATTGTCCGTCCTGCGGCGAGGGCGGATTGCCCTCCGGTGTTATCGCGTATGGTAACCATACCGGCGGCAGTACCGGGTTAACTATCGGTTCCGGCATTATTCCTGCTCAGGATTCCGGGGGTAACGCTGAAGGGAATGTGCATTACGGGGTGATTGATGTTTCCAGTTTAGAGCCGTATAATGATGAATGGATGTTTACCGGAGGCGGTTTAATTATAACAAATCCTGACTCCGGCCTGGCGTATCTTGCGCTCAATATCCTTGAGGGGAAAACAATCACACTGAATGATCCCGATCTGTCATCTGATGACAATGGCGTCTGGGTCCAGAGGGGAGGGCCGGCCGTCGCCCTTTCGGATTCCGCGGCGCTTCGTCCCACGTTTGTGGCGCCTGCCGTGGATGGGGCTGATGTGAACCTGGTGTTTGAGCGGGTCGTAAGCCCGGGCTCGGGTGATGAAATAACCGGTCATGCGGCGTTTATCGTGCAGGATAATAATATCGCCGGTTTCCCTGAAAACGCCATCCCCTTTGAAACCGTTGTATCCGGTAAAAATCTCGCCATTAAAGCGGGCAACAGCCAGTGTCATGTCACGCGCCTGGAAAGTGTGCTTGCCCAAGGCACGAAAAGCCCGGGCCGGCCGGATGAAATGCCCTACGGCCTGGTTGACATGGATATCCGGGTGGATGCTCCCGGGGATACGGCTGTTGTGTCGATTTATTTTCCGGAAGCGGTGCCGGAAGAATACGGGTGGTTTAAATATAACGAAACAGGCGGCTGGCATGATTATGGTGCGCATGCCGTTTTTTCAGCCGACCGCACCAGTGTAACCCTGACCCTTGTTGACGGCGGTGCCGGGGATGACGACGGCGAAGCCAACGGAATCATCCTTGATCCCTCGGGCGTTGGGTCACCGCCAGCCTCGGAGAGCGGTTCAGGCGGTGGCGGCGGATGCTTTATTCAGACCCTGCATTAATTCAAGGGACATTCATATTGACTTATACAGGGCCTTAATAATTCGGGTGACTTTTATCCATCTATTTCAAAGTCCATGCGATCCTGAGTTTTAAGTTTTGAGTTTTGGATTATCCTGCAAGTTTAAACGCACCGCGCAGCCCTTCAATCACCATCTGCGTCCCGATGACCGCAAGGATTAAACCCATCATGCGCGTGATGACGCCTAAAGCGCCGGCTCCGATGAAAGTAACGAACTTTTCACCGAAGACAAAAAGCACGTACGTGATGACACAAAGAGCAGCGAACGCAGAAATCGTTATGACCATTTCCATAAGGCCGCCCCGTGCCGAAAAATTCATTGCCGTTGCGATGGTTCCCGGACCTGCGAGTATCGGCATCGCCAATGGTGAGACTGCGACACTGAGCGCCGCCTCCCGGGATTTCTGATTGTCTTCTTTATTAAGATGATGAACGCTTGAGTGATTTCCCTGCAGCATATGAAAGCCGATAAGAAAGACGAGCAACCCGCCGGTAATGCGAAAGGCGGGTAGTGTTATGCCAAACATCTCGAAGATGATCTTGCCCGCCACGGAAAACATGGCAACAATCAGAAACGCAAGGATTAACGATTGGAGCGCGACGGCCCGAATCGTCGGTTGATCCTCATCGGCTGTGAGCCCAAGGAAAATCGGGACGTTGGCAATAGGGTTCATGATGGCGAAAAATCCCATAAACACGGTCGCTGTCTGAAGTAGCAGGTTTGCCATTTTCGTACCCCATTCCTTCCCGGATATTGTACGGCGTCTGTTCCCGGTTTTTATTTTTTCATAATTCGGGGGATATCCATATCGAATTCAACTTCTTCCAACACCCATGCGGTCCCGTATTTTTCGAAAATCGCCAATGGATTTTCTTCCCAAAAGGGCGGCTATCCACGGAAAATACTTATACAATCGATAAAGCACATGGCCGTGGGGCGTGACAAGGATAACAGCCTTGTTTTTCGCGGTATTTTTCAGGATAATTTCTGCGGCTTTTTGGGGATCCATGATTTTAAAGGGTATCGCCGCAATGAGTTCATCCATGCAGTCTTCCCTAAGACCGCATACCTTGGATGAGCTGAAAATATTTGTCTTTATAAATCCCGGGCAGACAACGCTGACCTTTATCCCCAGGGCTTCACCCTCGGTCCGCAGCGAGGTGGAGAGCCCGACCACGCCGAATTTAGTCGTGGCATATGCGGTTTCAAAGGGTGCGGGGATCAGGCCCGCAAGGGATGCGGTATTGACGATATGGCCGGATCCCTGTTCCACCATCACCTTGTATGCCGCGTGGGTTCCGTAGATCACACCCCAGAGGTTGACATCGATGATTCGTTTCCAATGGGAAATTTCCATGTCCCGGAGTTCACCGCCGATGCCGATTCCCGCGTTATTAAACATGTAATCGAGCCGACCGGATCGCTCAACAACATCCCCGATCAGTTGCTCCACCTCTTCGTGTCGGGTCACGTCCAGCCTATGGGCGCTTGCCCGGCCGCCATTGGCTTTAATGCCATCGGCCACCTGTTTTGCGCCATCGTCATCGATGTCTGCCACATAAACCATTGCGCCCATTTGGCAGAGGGCCTCGCAAAGCCCGCGTCCGATCCCGGATGCGCCTCCCGTGACAATTGCGGTCTTGCCTTTAAACGTTTCCATATAATCCGTCTCCAGTTTTCATGAATTAAGCAGGAAATCCCTAGGATGTCGGCATTTTTATCTCATCCCGGTCATTTCGTCAAGGAATAGCCGCGATGTCGTCTTGTTGTGCTTTTGCCGCAGTTTTTTTCGTGTGACATGCCTCGACCCACATTCTTAGCCCTGAACCGGCCGGCCCCGATTCGGCCGGCACGCAATCCGTCTTTTCCACCTCCCTAAAAAAGCTTGACATGTTTCTGAATAAGATTATAGAAGTTGAATTATATTTTTTTTATGAATATATCTTAGGATATTGTTTGCAACAAGGGCTTTCCCTGTTGGGGTGGGCCTTCAGACGAGATCGCACGCATGAAGGTCGGCGGCGCGGCAATGGGAACGAAAATTTCATAGGAGCAAACAAGATGCCCGCAACAAAAAAAACCAAAACACCTGAAAATGTCAGCCGTTCCGCCATGCGCCGTCAACGGGAGCGCGAATACAGGTGCCAGACCATTTTGGCCGCGGCTGAATCCCTTTTCGCAAAAGAGGGATATCACAAGACGGGCATGGAAAAGATCGCCGATGCGGCCGAAGTGTCGGTGGGCGCGGTCTATTTTTATTTCAAGAACAAGGAGGATCTCCTTGTGAAAATGCTGGACGATATCGGGTATCTTCTTCGGCGTCACCTGGGTGATGCCTTTGAAAAATACGGCGCAACCATGGAGGGTTTCAAGCAGGCCGGGTATGCTTTTTTCGATGATTTCTGCGTGGATTATCCTGACAAGGTCGCCATTATCTTCAGGGAATCCGTGGGACAGGGGGCGGTCGTCGAGGAAAAGCGCAAGGCGATTTTCGATAAATTAACCGGGGACGTGGCAAGCGCGCTCCACCGGGCCAGCGAAAAGCAAGGGGTTGATTTCGCAAGCCGGTTTGCCGCCGAGGTCATTACGGTAAGCATTCTTGGTATCTACGAGCGGGTCGCCTACCATTATATTTTCTGGAAGGAAAACACTTCGGATTTAAAAGAGATCGGCCGGGACGCTGTGGCCTTTATCGTCGGCGGAATTCAAAACCTGTTTCAGGAAAACAAAACATTTTAAAAGGATTGAAAACATGAGCTTTGAATTTAAGACCACCTGCGAATATCAGAAATATTTCACCCCCTCCCACGACCTTGTGCGGAAATCCGCAAGGCAATTCGTGAAAAAAGAGATCCTCCCCTATATCGAAGAGTGGGAAGAGGCGTGTGAATTTCCAAAAGAGATGTATAAAAAGGCCGCAGATATCGGCCTGCTCGGCATCGGCTATCCCGAGGAATACGGCGGAACCCCCGCAGATATATTCTACCGGCTGGCCGTATCCGAGGAGCTGATGCGCTCGGGTTCGGGCGGGTTTTGCGCGGGCCTGGGCTCGCATAACATCGCCATCCCGCCGATCCTTTCCATGGGGACCGATGAGCAGAAAAAGCGTTTTGTGGCTCCGGTCCTGGACGGTGAAAAGATTGCGGCCCTGGGCATTACCGAGCCGGGCGGAGGCTCTGATGTGGCCAACATTCAGACAATGGCCGTGCGGGACGGGGATCACTACGTGGTAAACGGCTGCAAGACCTTTATCACCTCCGGGTGCCGTGCCGACCAGCTCACCTGCGCGGTGCGGACCGGGGCCGAGGGCGCGCACGGCATTTCCATGCTTGTTATCGAGGCTGATACCCCAGGATATTCGGTGTCTGAAAAACTGAAGAAAACAGGGTGGTGGGCATCCGATACGGCCGAGATTTATTTCGACGACTGCCGTGTGCCGGTGGAAAATTTGCTTGGAGAAGAAAACCAGGGGTTTTACGGCATAATGGCAAACTTCCAGTATGAGCGGCTCATGCTTGCGGTCATGGCCAACATGACGGCCCGCCTGGCCATGGAAGAGGCCATGCGGTATTCAAAGGAGCGCAAGGCGTTTGGAAAGCCTTTGGCCGGATTCCAGGTGACGCGCCACAAGCTCGTTGATATGGCGACCTTAGTTGAGGTGAGCACCGAGTTCACATACCGGGTGGCGGCCAAAATCGGGGCCGGGGAAGACCAGATCAAGGAGGTCTCCATGGCCAAGAATTTCGCCTGCATGGCAAGCGACAGGGTGACCTATGACGCAGTGCAGATCTTCGGCGGATATGGCTACATGCGCGGATACCTGGTGGAACGGCTTGCCCGGGACAACCGGATTCTGTCCATCGGCGGCGGGGCAACGGAGATCATGAAGGAGATTATTTCTAAATTGATGTGATAAATACAAGGAGTGAATACCATGAGCCTGATTTATGAAAAAAAGGACCAGATCGCATATCTTACCTTAAACCGTCCCGAGGCGCACAACGCCCTCGATCCGGAGACGATGGTCGATCTTGCGGCGGCGTGGGAAGACTTTCGGGATGACGATTGTC
The DNA here is from genome assembly GCA_013151835.1 of Deltaproteobacteria bacterium. Taxonomy (GTDB): domain Bacteria; phylum Desulfobacterota; class Desulfobacteria; order Desulfobacterales; family Desulfosalsimonadaceae; genus JAADHK01. The sequence goes on along the minus strand of JAADHK010000147.1, from coordinate 931 downwards.
TGCGTTGTGCCGTCCTCACCGGCACGGGCGAGGCGACCTTTTGTTCGGGCGCCGATCTTGGCCGGCTGATCCCGCTTTTTACGGGCGCGAAAAAGCCGGAAACCGACGCGGACTTCGCCGTGAGCAAAGACCCGACCCTTCTTTCCCGGGCCATGCTCCGGGATTTTGAACTCCACAAACCGGTGATTGCGGCCATCAACGGCCGGGCCATTGCCGGGGGCATGGAGCTGCTTTACTCCACCGATATCCGGGTTGCCGCACAGGGCGCCGTGTTCGGCCTCCAGGAAGTCAAGTGGGCCATCGTGCCGCTCATGGGCTCAACCGTAAAGCTTCCCCGCCAGATCCCCTATGCCAGAGCCATGGAGCTCCTGCTCACCGGCGAACTCGTGGATGCGGACGAAATGCTGAGGCTTGGTTTTCTAAACAAGGTGGTGGAACCCGGCCGTGTCATGGAAGAGGCTGTGCGCTATGCGCAAATAATTTCGGATAACGGCCCCCTGGCAGTCCGGGCCATCAAGAAATCGGTGATTTCAGCCATGGGCATGCCGCTTGAAGAGGGCTTGAAAAAAGAGATCGAGATCGGAAGCCCGGTCTTTTTGTCAAAAGACGCAGTGGAGGGCCCCAGGGCATTCAAGGAAAAGCGGAAGCCCCGGTACAAGGGACAATAAGCGCCCTTATGACTTAAAGAATTCAAAAAAATAAAAAGAACTCAAAAAAAATAACTTGTTTTTTTTAAAAATTTTGCGTTATAAAAAAAATTTACGAAAAAAAGATTGCTTCCTGCAAAAAGCCCGCCCTGCGGGCAAATCAGTTTTTTGCAACGGCATCAAAGGTGATGGACTCGTAAAAAGTCTCTCAACATGGAAAAGATGGCTAAGTTAAAAGTTCCATATACAAGGCGTAGTGGTTTTTCAGGAACAAAGGCATACAT
>JAADHK010000002.1 GCA_013151835.1 Deltaproteobacteria bacterium | reverse complement strand
CTCCGCTTTCGCGACACCACTACGCCTTGTATATGGAACTTTCTACTTAGCCATCTTTACCGGGTTGCCTGACTTTTTACGAGATCATCAATTTTCGACAGCATTCCGAAACCGTATTGCGAAGGCTTGAGGACTTGCCTGAATCCGGAAGAATCATACCAGAACTTCCATACCGGGAGATTATCATATCGCCGTACCGTTTTTTTTATAAAATCAAACATGATATCGTTTGGATAGTTGCTGTGTGGACTGGTGGTTAACTTCAAAAGGGGTTTTTTCCATGAAAAAACATAAACAAAAATTCTATCATTTCGTTATTGCAGGTGCAGGGCCTGTTGGATTAACTGCGGGCATCACCGCCGCCCGGCTTGGGCACAAAGTGATAATCATAGAAAAAGGAAAAATTGCCGGCCCCAGGCCCCGTGGAGAGAGTTTTAGGAAAAATGCTTTTTTAATGGATCTTTTAGGTAAGGATTTTTTCGATAAAGACTGTTTTACAATGGGAGGCGGTCTTGTTTTTCACAGTCCGGGTGCAAAAAAATCCGCCCGGAAACCCGGCAAGGGAAAAGGGGAACTCTGTTTTTTTGAATGGAGGACATTTATCGATCGTCTGGTGGGTCTGGCAAAAGACGCAGGCGTTGAAATCAAATATAATTCAAAGGTACTTAAACCTATAATCAATGACAGAAAAATCTGTATCGGGCTTGAGTATAAAGCCGGAAACAACAGAATCTGTCAGGCGATTGGAAACACGGTGCTTGCATGCGACGGCTATAAAAGCACAATTGGGAAATATTACCGGGTCGACTATGATCAGATGGATTGTCCCATGGTCAAATGCCTGGCCGAAGAGGCAAATATCGACATTAAAAAAACACCGGATCTACAGTTTTATCTGATCGGGAACGGTGATCTGCCCTATGCCGGAGATTTTCCGCCGGGTGTGGTGTATGGTTTCCCAATCGGCGGTAAAAAGATGGAGCTGGGACTGATGCTCAGGATGAAGCAGGCCCATTTAATGAAAACCGTTAAAATACCCGACCCCAAGACCGTCATGAATGTCTGGAAAATACTTAAAAAAGAGTACCCCGGATTTTCCGATTATTTCAAGGGCGCAAAAATTATTCACGAAGAATATACGGGATTGAGCAATACGGGGCTTGTGGATAATTTCGTTCCTGGAAAGGGTGTGGTGCTCATGGGCGACAGCGCCGGGTTCATCGACCCTTTTGGTTCATCGGGCCTGTATTCCGGCATGGCAATGGCTGATTTCTGGGTAAGGATGCTGTCAAAAAAATTAAAGAAACTATCGGAAAATATGCCCGAGGATGTCTTGATTGACAAATTTAATGAGGCCCTGTGGGATGGCAACAACATAAAAACGTATGTGAACGGGTTCAAGCAGGCGGACATCTATAAAAAGATCAGTAAATCATATGCTTTGACGAATAAATTTGAATGGTATATTTACAACCATTTAAAGACATCAGACAGGATCAACCGGTGGTGGAATGTGATCTCGCTGATGTTAAAGCTTGCATAACCGTTCACGGTTGACGGCGTTGTTCATCAACTGGTAACTGTGAACTGATAATCGTGAACGGGTACAAGCCTGCATAAAACTTTATCCGGGTTTTCCCGGGGTCGGGCCGGAATAACAACAGGAATTTATAACATGAATACCGAAGCTGATTTAATTGAGAAATTAAAAAGGATTGAAGCCCTGTTTGTCGGCGGGGCGACAAAGGGCGAGCGGGATGCCGCCGCCAATGCCTTGGGAAGAATGCATGAGCGGTTAAAAAATATCCAGGAAGCCGATCCTCCTGTGGAATATAAATTTACACTGGCGGATTTGTGGTCAAGAAAGCTGTTTGTGGCGCTTTTGCGCAGGTATGACATAAAGCCCTACAGGTATTATCGCCAAAGATACACCACGGTAATGGCACGGGTTTCTAAAAAATTTGTAAATAAAACATTATGGCCTGAATTTAAAGAACTGGATAAAATTCTTCGAGCCTACCTGGAAGAGGTTACCAATCGAGTTGTATCACAGAGCGTTCATGCTGACAGTTCAGAGGCGGAGGTTATTCAACAGCTTGCCGAAAATTGATGCTCTCGTAGAAAGCCCCATCTACTTAGCCATTTTTAGCTGGTTGACGGACTTTTTAGAGAGTTGTCATCTTTTGATGGCGTCGTAAAAAGCCCCAACTCTTCTACCGCAGCCGCTGTCGGCTCCCCGTTTTCATCCCAGCCGGAAATCTTATAATAATGCTTTCTGGCCGCATAAAAGTCATCTTTGCTGATTTTGGCGCCTTTTGAAGGGCCTTTTGGAATTTCTTCTTCCATATACGATAAAAAATCCGCATCTTTTCCCCCAAAGTTTAAAAACAGGCGGCGCTGGAGCAAAATGGCCCGACGGCCGATTTTCATCAAATCGTCAAAGGTAAGATCAAAGCCTGTGGCGGCGTTTACCATTCGGGTAATATCGTCAAATGGGTATATATTTCCAGGGCCGAAGATAAACATGCACAGGCTCAGGGTATCCATGGCCGCATAATATATTTGTGTGGCTCTGACGGCGTCTATTTTGGCCGAATCCAGGGCGCCGGGCCTGGATGTTATGCTTAAATTAAACTTTTTTAAACTGCCCAAATGCGAGGCGATCCAGTCATGTTCCAGCTTCATGTGGTCATTGGGGTTGGGGCCGTGCAAATAGGCAAAACCCACGCCCGGCTTAACCCTGGGCATGTGCGCGGGCATGCCCGCGCCATTGACGAATCTTGAATACGGCTTTGTATCGGGCCCCAGGCACTCTATTGCCGCCGTGATGCCATCGGCCAGCAGGCATCCGACCCTGTCTTTGCGAAATGCGATATTTTTTATCAAATCAATGACTTTTTTCCCATGGCCAAAGGCTATTTCATAATCCAGGGCGTCTTTGGCAATGATATTTTCTTCAAAACAATTCATCAGCCAGGCGATGATATTTCCCGTTGAAATGGTATCAAGCCCCAGCCGGTTGCACAGCTCACAGATCTCAAGGCAGGTGTCCAGGTCATTTTCAAGACCGATATTGGGGCCGAGGATGGCAACCGATTCATATTCCGGCAGAGCCGAGTTTTCCGGGTTTTCCTTTGACTTCTTTTTACAGGCCACAAAACAGTTTTTACAAGGGTTGATGCGCCCGGCAAACCCGGCTTCAACCGCCTCATGGCGATATTTTTCAATGCCCTTTGTTTTGCCTTTTGCCTCTCCTCCAAAATCACCGGTTTGATCTATTGATGGGCTGTCGTCAGACTGGAGATTATCGGGACAACCGAAATTAAAATTGCGGGTGGGGAGGTTCCCGGCTTTTCGATTCAGCTCAAGAAGCCCGAACGTGCCCAGCCGGCGCAGCACCCCCAGAAATGAACCGGGCGCTTTTTTGAATGTGTTTGAAAATTTTTCAGCCCCTTTTTTATTGATCTCTTTTACGGTTTCCGGATCTTTAAACAAGACGGGCCGGTCCCCGCGAACACAAACGGCCTTGATATTCTTTGATCCCAGTACCGCCCCCAATCCTCCCCGGCCCGCATAGTGATCCGGCTCAAACATGATATTGGCGAACCGGACCAGATTTTCTCCTGCCGGACCGATTGACGCGATGCAATAATCCCTGCCCTTTTCAGCCATGAGCTGATCGAAAACCTTTACCCTGTCCATCCCCCGGAACCTGCCGGCATCGGCAAATTTGACATTGCCATTGTTAATATCGATAATAACCGGTGTGTCGGCTTTTCCCGTGATGACCAGGGCATCAACGCCGGCCCGTTTCAGATTGGGGCCGAATTCTCCCCCGGCCTGGGACAGATAAATTCCGGTATTCCCGGGCGCCTTTGACAATACATTCACCCGCGTAGCACCGCAGACGCTGCCGCCCGCCATGGGTCCGGTTGCAAAAACAATGGGATTTTCAGGCGCAAACGCGTCTATCTTATTTGATTCACCTGGTTTATCCTTTTTATCCGGACCGCCGGTAAATTCTTCATAAAGGGCTGCACAGAGCAGGGCGCCGCCTAAATATTTTCGGCAATAGGATTCGTCTTTTTCAATGATGTGAAAATCTTTGCGGCTGGCATCAATTACGAGAATTTTTCCAAAAACTCCATACATGGCACGGCCTCCGGGTAAGAGGTGTTTTATCTGAAAAAATTAAGAATCCATTTTGCAATAACGATCTCATCGGTGGATTCTTTTAACGTCGGAACAGCGTCATCAATAACTTTTGCTCCCAGGCGCTCCAGGCGGGAAATCATCAAATCTTCGGCAAAGGCCGGGGTAAACTCCGGATGGCCCTGGATGCCTAAAAAATGACTGCCTGCCATATACATGGAACATGGGCAATGATCGTTGCCCCCTAAAATTTCGGCATTGGGCGGCAGCGTGTCGACCTGATCCGCATGACTGACGATTAACCGGTATGCGTTTAATGCAGGCTTCATCCATGGCATTGGTCGGCGTATGACCACCTCCCTGGTCCCCAGTCCCCAGCCCCGGGCTGAGTTACCGCAAGCGCCGCCAAGGGCTTCGGCAATCATCTGGTGGCCGAAACAGATTCCGACAAATTTTTTCTCGGCAGCGAACAGCTTTTTGACAAATTTCTTAAACGCTAAAATCCAGTCAATTTGATCATAAACGGAAAATCTTGACCCGCTGCCGATAAATCCGTCATACCCGTTGCCATGCGGCACGGACAAATCCGGATATTCCCCGTTCATGACATTAAATATATCTATTGATACATCAAACGGCAAATCCTTTGCCGCCCGGCGAAACAGGTTTAAAAACAAATCCGGCACATCACCATGCAACTCGGCTAATTCGTCCGCCACGTGATCACATTGCAGAAGCCCGATTTTCATAAAGCCGCCCTGTAAACCGACAAAAGATCCGCCTGATTGACCGCAACCATGTTGGTAGGATGGCAGGGGTCCTCGAATGCCTCCGCACTCAGCGCGTCAAGATCTTCCTGCCTGATGCCCTGACCGGACAGCCCCGGTTTAATGCCGACGCCTTTAACAAAAAGCCGCAAATTGTCGGATAAACGTTTTTCCGGATATTTACCGGCGTCAAACAAAGACCTGACCTTGGCAAGTCGATTCATCTGATCCTGATTTAAATCGCAATCTTCCAGAAATCCGATCCCTCCGGCCAGCAGCAGCGCGTTTGCCAGCCCGTGATGCATGTGATGCCGGCTCGACAAGGGATGGGCCAGGGAATGGATCATCCCCAGCCCCTTTTGAAACGCTATGGCCCCCATGGATGCCGCGATTAACATATGCTCTCTTGCCTGAAGGTCTGCCCCGTCAGCTACAGCGGCCGGCAAAGCCTCAATAATCAACTCCATCCCCTGCAATGCAATCCCGTCCGACATGGGATGAAATCCCGGTGCCAGATACGCCTCCAGATTATGCACAAATGCGTCAATCCCGGTGGCAGCCGTAATATGCGGCGGCAGCCCCATCGTCAGCTCCGGCTCCAGCACCGCCATATCCGGCATGAGCAACGGGTGAAAAAAAATCGCCTTCTTTCCCGTCTGCTCGACAATAATCACCGCAGACCGCCCCACCTCACTCCCGGTCCCCGCAGTTGTGGGGATAGCATACAAAGGCGGCATCTGCTTTGTTATCAGTCTATCCCCTCCCCTTGCATCATCATATTGCGCAAACGGCCCCTTGTGAACCGCCATAATCTTTACGGCCTTAGCCGCATCCATGGGACTTCCGCCACCAAACGCAATAATACTGTCACAACTTTCCCGCTTAAACACCTCCGCCCCGGCCGCAACGTCGCCTTGAACCGGATTCGGATGCACCCCGGAAAAAATCGAAAACAAAATGCCTTTCCCGGCCAACCGATCTGTTACCTGATCCACCAGTCCGCAAGCCGCCAATGTCTCATCCGTCACAATCAATACCCGCCTGTGAGATTTGCCTGCCAGCCGATTTATAAATTCATCCAACGCGCCGATCCCGCTCAAGATAATCGTTGGATAGTTATACTGATTCATAATAAATTTTCCTGTTTAAAATAGACGGACTCGTAAAACCTATATAATTTCAAAATAGCGCTGCAACTGCCAGTCAGTAACATGCCGTTCATACTCGCGCACTTCCCAATCCCGGGTGCCGACATAATGATCCACAAACTCATCCCCAAACAAATCCCGCGCAGCCGCTGATGCATTAAACAACGCATTGGCATCCCTCAAATTCGTGGGCAGCCGCATCTCAACCGGCAAATCATCCTGAACCTCATATGCGTTCCCGCAAATCGGCTCGCCCAAGGCCAGATCCTCCTCAATCCCCTTCAACCCCGCCCCTATGACCGATGCCGCCACCAGATAAGGATTACCGTCGGCCGCCCCGATCCGAAATTCAATGCGCTGTGAATCTTCATTGCCGGCAATAGCCCGTAACGCGGTAGTCCTGTTGTCGACCCCCCATGTGGCGGATGTGGGCGCCCAGGCGCCTTTGGTCAGCCGGGTATAACTGTTGATCGTGGGCGCGGACATCACCAGAAAAGGCTTTAAATATTTTAACACACCGGCAAGATAGCACCGCATAATATCGCTCATGCAATGCGGGTGGCCGGCATCATAAAATAAGGACTTTCCGGTGTCCATATCAAAAAGCGACTGGTGCAGATGACCGGATTGTCCGGGATAATCCATGGACCACTTGGCCATGAATGTGGCGATCATCTCTCTTTTCTGGAAAAAAGTCTTGGCAAAGGTTTTAAACAGATTGGCCTTATCCGCAGCCGTAACGCCCACATCATGGGCAATGGCCGCCTCCCATACCCCGGGCCCGGTCTCGCAGTGCAGGCCTTCAATTTCAATATCTAATTTTCTAAAATAATCGATGAATTCGTTAAACAGGTCAGACAGCCACACGTTTCGCAATATGGAGTAGCCGAACATGCCCGGGCTGAGCGGGGCTAAGTCATGATAATTTTTTTCCCGAACAGAGTGGGGCGTTTCTTTAAACACAAAAAACTCATATTCAAACGATTGTCTTACGCCAAACCCCATATCCCCGGCCCGTTTCAGGACCCTTTGAAGCAAAGACCTCGGACAGATGGGATGAACCCCGGCATCATTTGATATAAATTCGCCCAGAAAAAACGGAACCCCGGGTTCATCCGGCATCCTTCGTTCCGTGGACAGATCGATTTTAAACAGCGCATCCGGAAATGCCGTATGCCATCCGGTAAACCGGGCGTTATCATAGAGTCGATCCTCGCAATCCCACCCCAGCACACAATCACAAAAGCCCCCGGAAGCCTTTGCAATGGATTTAAACTTTTTCAGCGACAGATATTTCCCCCGCAACACCCCGTCAATATCCGTTAACGCGATTTTAACCTGATTCACCCCTTCTGCTTCAAGTTCTTTTAATTTCTGTTCTATCATGTGAGGCATAACGACATTACTCCCTGTTGCAACTTGATTTTCCCCGCCAGATTTACCGCAAATCATAATAACCCGAAAGCCGGCCCTTTTTCCTGATTATATGAACAGATAACAAACATATAGTAAGAAGGAAAGTGCCGCAAGCGTCAATATGTAAACGAACGGGGATGCTTCACCCTTTTTGCTATGCAATCCCGAAAGTTGAGTAAATAATTAAGATCCGACCCCAATGCCACACTTCCGATGATATATATCTTGACAATGGCCCTTGACGATCTATACTAACTAATATATATTAACTTTCAATTTGGAGGTCATTATGGATACTGCCAAACTATTTATAAACGGACGTAGTCAAGCTGTACGCTTACCAAAGTCCTATCGTTTTGAGGGAAAAGAGGTGTATGTCAAAAAAGTATCTGAAGGTGTTCTTCTTTTACCGAAGGACAATTCAATCTGGGATGTCTGGGAAAAAAATTTGAGAAAATATGACAAGCCATTCATGACAGAGCGAAATCAACCACGATCTCAACAAGAAAGAGAAGGATTGGATGAAATTTTTGATTGACACAAATATTTGCATCTACATCATGAATAATCATCCACCTGAGGTTCTTCAAAAGTTTAAACGTATAGGTGTGGGTAAGGTGGGGATATCGTCTATAACCGTATCGGAACTTCATTACGGTGCTTGCAAAAGCAGTCATACCAAAAAAAGCATCAAACGACTGGATGAATTTCTAAACCCATTTGAAATTCTTTCATATAATGAGAATGCTTCAAGATATTACGGAAAAATTCGTTCCCAACTTGAAAAGCAAGGCAATATTATAGGCCCGCTTGACATGTTAATAGCTGCTCATGCATTGAGTAACAATTTAATCTTAATTACAAATAAAGTTAAAGAATTCATGCGAATAAAATCCCTGCGAATTGAAAATTGGGTAGAAAAACAAGACACGGAACAATCACATTCACTCTGACCCCAAGCACGGTGGCATTTCAGCCAAGTCACCAGCAAATGCCATTGCCATCTCTTTTGCCAAGTTGGTCAATAGTTCTGCTTGGGTCAGGTGGTGCGAAGCGTATTTTATATTTCTCAAGAAATACACATGAAAAATAAAGGACGTATATTCCAGAAAATATTTATCTTTCAACACATGGATACATTAATTGAAAATGAAAGAATCACAGACAATCTCCGCTACCAATAATCCGCCCAAAAAAGATGCCCCGAGAAAAGAAGAACTTCAGGCCATCTTTGACGAAATTGTCAGACAGGCGCACCTGAAAGATTTCAGCAAAGCAGAGCGCCTGCTGGATGAACTTATTCAAAAAGCGCCGAAAGCCGTCAAGGCGATTGAAAAATCAGTTGAAATTATCAATAAATATAAAACAGTTGGCTTGGACCCTGCGAGGATTAAACCGTGGTCGGATTTTTTCATCAAACTGACCCATCGTGAAACCATGGCGTTTTATAATGCGTTAAAAAAGATCAGGTTGCGGCCCAACCTGCCTTTGTTCAAGCAGGGAAATTGTGATAACCGCTTGTATTTTATACTATCCGGCAGCTTAAAGCTTAATTATTATGATTATAACCAGAAAAAAAATATTGTGTCGGGTGTTTTGCGGCAGGGAGATATTGCAGGTGTCGAAGCCTTCTTTACCTTTACGAATCATACGCAAAACCTGAAAACCGCCGAAGAATCAGAAATTCTGTGCCTGGAAAAAGCCGACTACCGGAAGCTTATTGCAGACTTTCCCGGGTTTGAAAAAAAACTGCGTGATTTTTGCGAAAAAAAGATCGCCGGATATCAGGCCGAACATCCCGGGCAAATGGCGCGAAGAGCCCACCGCCGGTATAAGACCTCCCTGACCGGGTTTGCTCAACTGATTGATGATCAGGACAAGCCTTGCAAGGAAATTTTCGAAATAAAGCTGGTTGATTTGTCAGCAAGCGGCGTGTGCTTTACAATCGACAACATGAAAATCAATGATGCGGCCAGGCTGCATAACAGCCGGATACAGCTCAAGGCATCCGATCATACCCGTTCAATCCCCGATGATTTAATAAGAACAGGAAAAGTCGTGTCTTTAAAGTTCAACAACGTGGGGGACTGTTCGGTTCACGTTCAGTTTGAAACGCCCATAGATGAACTCAAATTTTCAGAAATTGCCCAGCATGCGGATTTAACGGCCTGAATTTAAAGCATTTGGGTCGAACATTAAATATTAATCATTCAATTCATAGAGTTAATAATTAAGATCCGACCCTCACAATATCATCGCGAAAGAAGGCACGAATGACAGGCAATCGATGGAGCATGGGTATTGCTGTTGTGGCGTTATTGATGATCACCGGATGTTCCGGCAAACATTTGACGGTGCGGGACGACAACACGCTTTCGCTTGACGGGTGTTATCCACTGCCGAATTGTGTTTCAAGCACGACATGGATTTTGTATAACCGGACATCGTCGTTTGAGCTGGCGATTCCCGGAAAAGAGGCATGGCCCAGGATCCAGGCGGTTGTCGCCAATATCCCGCGCACGCAAATCGTCGAGGAAAACGAGGTTTATATTCACGCCAAATGCAAAAGCCTGGTATTCCGGTTTGTGGATAACCTCGAGCTGTTGCTCAATCCGGACGAGAACATTGTTTTTGTCAGATCATCTTCTACCATTGCGTTATTTGATTTCGGCGTAAATCGCCGGCGGATTTATAAATTGAGGAAGCAGCTTGAGAAATTGAAACTGATCAAGCAATAAAGTGAATGAACAAAACGAAAACGCAGGTGACGGAATACGGGATCGGCATATGGATAACCCCGCCTGGAGGCAACCCCGAACCCTTACAAAAAAAACAACAGGAACCCAAAATGAACCAATTAATGCCCAATATTGAAGAGGTGTGCAAGAGTCTTTATGCGCTGTTCCAGGATGTCTTGTCGTGGGAATGGGACGACCGGTTTGAAGCGGTCCTGGCAACGTGCTGCTCGGAAAATCAGAGCAATGTCCAAAAAGCCATGGAAGACCATTTAAAAAACATCTGGGACAGTTCCGGCACCCAAACCCCGCCGGACAATGTGCTGAATGTCATCGGCCATTTCAACGGCCTCATGCCGGGCCAGTTGCTCTTTACCTCGGACCCAAACAAACAATTTCTCCTTTGTTGCGCCTGGTGGCCCTGGAAAGACGGCGAAACCATTTCCGTTCGGATCGCCCCGCCCAGCCAGGGATTGTCCAAAACCGAAAAAGCCGAGCTCATCAGTCGGTTTAAAAGCTGGTTCGGTATAGAACAGGACCCGGCGCCCCTATGATGCGCCTGCCTGGTCGGCAGCTGTTTCCGCCGGGGCCATATCGTATAGGGATACGCACCGACATGTGGTGTGTCTTTTCTTGTCGCGCTTAAGTGTCGAGAGCAATTATCAATAATTTGTTTAGATAGTAATAACTACTGTGGAGAATAACATGGCCGACGTCGACAGCAAGCTGGTACCGATTCTCAGGGAAGGCGTGGACGTGGTGAAAATGATTTTGTTCAAGAACCTGAAGCGGAACATGGCCTTCAAACACGCGGACCGGGAATCGGCTGACGTCATTCGGCTCTGCGCTGCGGTGATCAACCAGTTGTTTGGCGCCTCCAGCGCCGACCCGGCATTCGTCGCCTTTGTAGCTGACAATCAGCCGCTGGTTGACGCGGCCATCCGGTCCATCCCCGAGGATATGGGGGCGCTGCAAATCCCGCTGAGCGATGCGCTCCGGGTACAGTTCCTCTGTGACAGCCGGGAGGGCATCGACTCCACGGCCGTTCTACAGCAGGCCGACGAATTAAACCTGCTGATCCACGACCGCGACGTTCCCCTGCCCAAGACCTTCCTTGACCTGGTTCGCCGTCTGGGGATTGCCCACGGCATCCTCGCCCCTTCGGAAGCATCCGAGAATGGGGAGACAAATCATGAATAAAGAAAATATTGGAGCGTCCCAAATTTCTTTACGATATTAAAGTATGAGCCACTAAAACGAAAAATATGGTCAAAATAGCAATTCGGTTTTATAATATCCTATAATTTAATCAAAATCATTGACTTTACCGGTAAAAACGTCAAAATTGCATGTGTACATGAATGTCTGTTAATAGCCGCAACTCAATGAATAATATTAAGAAAAGTATATGGCAGATTACATCATTGAAGAATTGAAGCGAGCATTGTTGAATGCTTGTGATACCGGGAGAGCATATAACCAAGCTGGTGGAGCAGACGGCGTGAAGATAGCGGTTTTATGTAAAGGTCGTGCCAGCTTGAATTTATTTAGGCCTCTGCTCACCAGCAACGATGTTCGACAATGTATATAAACTTCATCCCAGCACTGTCCGGTTTAGTTCTTGCTTGCTGAAGATGTTTGAATCTTTCTGCTCGAAAAAGGCCTGATTATGATCTTTAAAAAATGGTACAAAATAAAATATCCGCACGGCCAGCGTAACGGAAGGCTTCAGCCTTCCATGTACCGATGTTGCTTACACCAATTAAATTAAAGGCGGCCTGAAGGCCGCCCCTACGATGGCTGTACAAGAAAAATAACAGTCTGCAAGAACCAAACCGGACACTACTGACTTCATCCACGTTAACCCTCTTTGAATTAGGGAAATTATGTTAAGAGAAGAAATCATAAAATATTTGAATGTCTTGAACGAAAAACTTCAGCAGCAAAATGTCAAAGGTGAAATTTGTTTGTATGGTGGAGCCGTTATGTGCCTCGTATTTGATGCAAGACCGAGTACGAAAGATGTTGACGCGATTTTTCACCCTGCTGAAATCATACGGCAGGCTGCTAAAGAGATTTCAAATGATTATGAATTGGTAGATGATTGGTTGAATGATGGAGTTAAAGGTTTTCTGGTTGATCATCCCAAAAAAGTATTTATGAATTTATCTCATCTCGTAGTTATGGTTGCCGATTCGGAATATATGCTTGCGATGAAATCACTTTCAGCCAGAATCGATGGAACTGACAGTAAAGATGTTGAATTTTTAATCAAAAAACTGGATATCAAATCAGCCGAAGAAGTATTTAGAATAATAGATAAATACTATCCTCGGAGAATAATCAGGCCAGCGACTCAATTTTTTTTAGAGGAAATTTTTGATGAGACACATGACAATTCAAGAGACTAAGACAGCTATGTTAAAAAGTGGCAATAACTGGAGAATTCCGTTTATGGAATTTGTTGATGATTTTAGACGAACACGCGATCACAGCTTGGTTGAAAATCCTTTTGATTTAAGTAATGAAAAATTCGATTCCTTATTGGCTTCGACAACAGAGTATTTGTGTGATGAAATAGGAATTGAAACTCCGGGTTGGATTTGGAATGTTCCTTCTTGTAAAGAACCATGGTTTGTTTCTGGGTATGAAAATTTAAAAGCGATATCAATAGCAGAGAGTCCTGTGTTTTTTCGAAGAAGAAAAATATTTGTATTGGAAAATTTTCTTTCAAGAGCGTAGCTCATTAACGAGGGTGTGCCGAACGGCGCAGTTGAGTGGGCCCTTAGCATGCAAGACGTCTTGCATGCTAAGATTTTGCGGTGATTGCCATAGCGGGCAAGTCCCTTCCCATACAAAAATACGGGCAACAGGCTCGTAAAACTGAGACTTTTGAATCTTAGTGGGGTCGGATCTTAATTATTCAACCCAAATAGTTTATAATTAATATCCCAACTGCTGATAAACACAACCGGCATAAAAAGCCTGGCCGGTGAAAATGATATAACCAAGCCAATCATGAGACGGCGGTAAACGGGAAGCCCTAAATGAGACAAGTTGTAATTTCAGAAGAACCCATTGAACTCTATAAAATCCTGAAGTTCGAAAATATGGTCGGCAGTGGTGGCGAGGCAAAATTTGTAATCTCGGAAGGCCAGATAATAGTCAATGGGAAAGTCGAAACCAGAAAACGAAAAAAAATCTTTTCCGGAGATGTCATAGAATTCGGGAAAACCAGAATTCGTATACAAATCAAGTGAAAAGAAAAACTCAACAAAATAGAGAAAAACCGGCTGGAAGTTGAGAGCGCATTACTTACAACACGTTCCGTTTGAAGAGCTTGGCAGCATTGCACCTTGGCTTAAAGGGGCCGGGTACGAGATTACAAATACCCGGTTCTTTGAATCAGCGGCGTTACCGGATATCCAGGCCGTGGATCTGCTCGTGATCATGGGCGGTCCGATGAGCGTAAATGACGAGAATGAGTTTCCCTGGCTTGTACCTGAAAAACGATTTATTCGTGAAGTCATCAATTCAGGAAAGCCGGTTTTGGGGATTTGTCTTGGCGCACAGCTCATCGCAAGCGCGATGGGCGCGGTGATTTACCGCAACCCCGTGACGGAGATCGGCTGGTTCCCAATCCATGGGATTTCATCAAACGACGCTTCCCTTTTTAATTTCCCCCCCTCTGAAAAAGTGTTCCATTGGCACGGCGAGACATTTGACCTGCCCACGGGAGCAACTCGCCTGGCGGGAAGCGACGGATGTGAAAACCAGGCTTTTCAACTCGGCAAATCGGTTATCGGGTTGCAGTTTCATCTTGAAACCACACCGGAATCAGCCCGGGAAATTGTCTCCAATTGTTACGATAACCCGGCTCCATCCAAGTATATCCTGACGAAGGAAGAAATCCTGTCCGCCAGGCCGGAGCAATACAAATCCATAAATCAACTGATGGGTAACGTCCTCTCTTTTCTGGTGCGAAACGAAGCCTGACGATCAATGGAAACAGTGGGCTCGGATATTAATTGTTCGACCCAAATAGTTACACTATAATTAATATCCGACCCCACTTGACCCCTGACCAACATTCTCTTCTTGACATTTGCTAATAGCATGTTATGTTAATGGCAAATGTCATGGCGAAAATTCCGCTGCAATCTTTTGTCTTATTGGCTCATTACAAAAAAATCGAAATTCAGGATTTGACGGACTCGTAAAAAGTCAGGCAACCCGGTTACGATGGCTAAGTAGAAAGTTCCATATACAAGGCGGAGTGGGGTGTCGCGAAAGCGGAGGCATACATATAGTATTCCGAGTATTTCGCGACCCGCTACAACGCAGTAGATGGGACTTTTTACTTAGCCATCAGGATTTAAACGAACCGGAGAATGATGGTTTTGGGATAATGATTGCGGATTTCAGATTTTAAAGGAGGGTCATAATGGTATCATTGACAATGTTTATTTTATCACTTTTTATCGCCATTGCCGGTAAATGGGGAGGTTTTGATGCATTTTCGCCCTATGCCATACAATTTCTGATCTTGGGAGTTTTCCTTTTTGGATACTTGCTTCTTAAAAGAACCTATTATCGATCAGGCGCTAAATGGCCTGAAAATCATGGCGGCCCCCGTCAGATCAAAGCCACTATTACAGATTATCTGAAAATGCTTATTTCATGGTTTGATGCGTTTAGGCAGACCTATGCTGTAGCGCCAGGTCTTTATTACACAGGCAACAATTATTCCTCCGACGCTCCGTTACTCGTTACAGCCAATTATCATCTGACCGTATTTTTATTACTCCGTCATATCCGTCACTTAAATGTTCGGCTGCTGGTAGTTGATACTGATGGTATCAACGTATGGTGTTCAGCCGGGGGGAAAGGCATATTTTCAAGTCAGGCTGTCATGAAACAGATAAATCGATATCCGGGTCATCTTAATCAAACCGCTCAAAAACTCTCATTGATCCTGCCAAAGCTTTCTCTTTCCGGTGTCGACTTACATGAATTGAGAAAAAACAACATCCGACCAATTATAGGCCCGGTTTATGCAAAAGATCTTCCGGTTTATCTGACCCAGGCCGAGTCAAAAGGCAGATTTACGGACCAATCAGAAGCCCGGGTCATTTTCGGTTTTAAAGCAAGGCTGTTTACCTGGCTTCCGGGCATGGTTCAATACATGGGATACAGTATTCTGTTGTTTGTCGGCTTCCTGTTTATAGAACAGTTCTGGGGGCTTCGCGCACCCTTTGGAATTATTCCGATTACCGCTATCATAGGGACCGCATATCCCCTGCTTTTTCCATATATTCCCGGACACCGATTTGCTGTAAAAGGAATATTTCTAGCGATTTTTCTCTCATCTGCAATAACGCTTACGGCACTCGCCGGGGGCGCCGGGGGGGGACAACTTATTTCATCGGTATTATTTATCTTTGCAACGGCAATATTTATCGGTTTGACATATACCGGGAATTCAGCAGTGAGTAATTATTCAAGGGTAAGGAAAGAAGTCGCGCGTTTTCTTCCCGTTTATGTAATCCTTTATATGGCAAGCCTTGTAACCTATATAATTATGGAGGTTTCGTAGATGATTCATATCAATCAGGAAAGATGCACAGGATGTAAAACCTGCGTTAACGTATGTCCGCATCAGGTTCTTGAACTAAAAAACAAAAAGGCAAAAATTGCCCATGAGGCGCGTTGTATTGAATGCGGGGCATGCCGGCTCAATTGCCGGGAAAACGCCGTTACTGTGGAAAAGGGTACCGGATGCCTGTTTGTTATCATCAAGGAAGATATTCTGGGGTTTAAGAAAGACGCCTGCACGTGCGGATAACCAATTGGATTTTTAAGATCATATGTCATAGATTGAAAAGGAGTCTCAAAATTGGTACAAAAGCAGTTATCGAAACGTGCATATCAGGCATTTACACTTCTTTCACGCCGGGTAAACTGGCTGATGCGCCAGCAGTTGTTAGCCTGCCCGATTACCGTACAGCAATGCTATGCGCTTGAATCGCTTATGAAAGGGCACAAGTCAATGAATGCGCTGGCATCTGACATGGCTATTCACCAGAGCACCCTGACACGCATTGTCGAAAAACTTGAAAAACAGGGTTTTATCATTCGAACGCGAAAACCCGGAAATCAGCGAATGGTGGAAGTCCGGCTGACGGAAACCGGGCGACTGATTTACCAGCAACTGTATAACGGGACATTGCAGACGATCTCCAACCTGCTGGAGCAGGTTCCTGCAGAAAAACAGGAGACGCTGGTTTCTGCCATGGAAGCCTTTCTGTCAATCATTGATCCGGAAAGCCAGACTTTTCAAGATTTACTCAAAACATGCTGTACGGAAGAAATCTTCACAGAAAATTTAATAAAGGAAAAGAGAGGCTAAATTTATGAACAAGAATTTACCATATGGAATGATAATTGCCTCTTTTATTTTCGGAGCCGGATCACTGGCCCTGTTTCTCGCATTTCTGTTAATCGGTTCATTTAACCTGGTTCAGTTTAATATCAGTACAATCCAGGCGCTATTACTTGATCTCGGGCTTTCTCTAATATTTTTTATTCAGCATAGTATAATGGCAAGAAAAGGTGCCAGGGATATACTAACGGAATTTATTCCGGATGTTTACTATAATGCTTTTTATTCCGTTATCTCCGGTGTGACTCTGATTCTGGTGCTCATTCTCTGGCAGGGGGCCCCCCGGATTATTGCCGGAACCAGCGGCATATACTACTGGATGATGCGATTGATGTTTGTCATGGCCATTGCCGGGTTCGCCTGGGGAGCGAATTCCTTAGGTGCCTTAGATCCATTTGGCGTCCGTGACATTAAAAGGCATCTAAAAAACAGCAAGCCGAAACCCTTGCCGTTTATGATGAAAGGCGCCTATCGATTGGTGCGTCACCCGTTTTATTTATTTTCAATATTAATGATATGGGCCTGCCCGGAGCTGACTGCCGACAGATTATTGTTTAATATTTTGTGGTCTGCCTGGATATGTATCGGCGCAGTATTGGAGGAAGGTAACCTTGTCCTTGAATTTGGCGAACAGTATTTGGATTATCAGTCGAAAGTGCCCATGATCATCCCTTTCCGGCTGTCATGTACGGCAGATGACAAAGGCAGATAATTTGTTTTTATGCAAACTCTTAGGGTTTGACTTAAGTCAATGCCTTATATTGAACCACGCGCTATATGGAATAAAATAAGAGCTATTTGTCGGCAGGTATCCCAATGGACAAAACAATCATATCGTTTAAACAAGGAGGTGTCCCATGATAAAACGGATTGCCGTATTTGAGGAAAACGGATTTTCCGAAGCCCGTTTTCAGAATTTTCTGGTTCACGAGTCCCAGTATTTTAAAATTATCAATTTTAATTTCAAAGCCGGCCAGGAATTGCCCGTGCATTCCCATGATATCGAGGGGCAGGTCTGCATCGCCGTTTTGGAGGGAAACGGAGAATTTCTGGGAAAAGATGATGCGCGAATGCCCGCCAATGCCGGAGATGTGCTGGTCGCGGACATCAATGATCCGCACGGCATTCATGCCATAAGCGACATGCGCGTGCTTGTGACCATCGCCCCGCCCAT
>JAADHK010000001.1 GCA_013151835.1 Deltaproteobacteria bacterium | reverse complement strand
CGCCAGCGTTCATTCTGAGCCAGGATCAAACTCTCCACTTAATCCTGTATTACAATATACCCCTAAGGGCATACTCAAAGTCTTTTTAAAGACCCGCTCTTTTTTGTCACTGCCTGATTTTCAAAGATCAAAGTTCGGACTTTTACACGTTTTTTATAAACCTGCACAGCCCGCAACCAACCGCCCCGCATAAGTCTAAAACCACCACTCAGGGACAATTTTTATATATATTCTTTTATCGTTTTACTGTCAAGCAAAAAACTTTATTTATTTTCGACTTCCGGCCCGGCCAACTCACGACTGGCAGGCGTTTACAGCAAAACGATTATGCGTTTCTACACACACGGCATATCATTGTCAACCAGAAAATAGTAAAAAACACATTTTTTTCTCCGCCCGTTTTTTCGCTACCGAAACAGACCGGCTTTTCCCTTTACTTCCATGCAATTACAGGGTCTCGACAACTTCCGCGATGGTCTTGTAAATTGAGTGTATCTGATCTTGTGTGATGCAATAAGGGGGAAGGATGTATAATACGTTACCCAGGGGCCGGAGTAAAAAACCGCGCTCGATAAATCCGGCCTTAAGTTTCGGCCCGGTACGGCTCAAATAACCCGCATCCGGAACATCAATATCCATGGCGGCTATTGTCCCGCATATTCTGAAACGGGTAAGAAGCCGATGCCCTTCAATTTTTTTGATCCCCTTTTGATGCCAGGCCTCTATTTTCTTAAAAGGCTCCCGGTTTGCCTCCAGAAGATCAAGCGATGCCACCCCGGCTGCGCATCCCATGGGATTTGCCGTGTATGAATGGCCGTGATAAAAGGTCTTGCCGGGGTCATCATCATAAAAGGCGTAAAAAACATCATCCGTGCAGACCGTTGCCGCAAGCGGCAAAAATCCGCCGGTAATCCCCTTGGACAGACATACTATATCCGGGGTTGTTTTTGTTTTGATGCACGCAAAATATTCTCCGGTCCGGCCGAAACCGGTCATGACCTCGTCGTAGATTTCCAGAATCCCGTAATCGCGCAAACGCTTTTCAACCTGCCGGAGAAATTCGGGCCTGCACATGCGCATCCCCCCGGCCCCTTGTACCAAGGGCTCGATGATAAAGGCGGCATATTGATCGCCGGCAGCGGACAGAACTCGGTCCAGACACGCCAGGGCCGCATCTTCTTTGGCGGCGACTTCGTCATCACCAATAAAGGTTGCCGGAAACGGGATAAAATCCACGTCAAAAAGAAGTTCCTTAAACGCGCTGGTAAACATGGATCTGTGGCCCACTGACATAGCCCCGAGCGTATCTCCGTGATAGGCGCCTTCAAAAGCGAGAAACCGTGTACGATCCGTACGGCCTTTATTTTTCCAATATTGAAAGGCCATTTTAAGGGCTACCTCAACGGCAGTCGAACCATCATCCGAATAAAAGACCCCGGCCAAATTTCCCGGAAGAAGATCAACAATACGCCTTGCAAGCATTTCAGCGGGTTCGTGGGTCATACCCGCGCAGATAACCTGTTCAAGCTTTCCGGCCTGACAACAAATTGCCTCTACGATTTCAGGCTGACAATGGCCGTGAAGCGTTACCCACCAGCTTGAAATGCAATCCATGAGTCTCCGGCCGTCCTCGAGCTCAAGCATGATGCCGTTGCCGGACCGGACCCGCAATGGGGGGGCGGCGGTTTTCATCTGTGTAAACGGCTGCCAGAAGCAGGACGATGTATCTGCAGATTGATTATTCATGTTTTTTCTCCCGCATATGACTCTATGATGTTTCCATGCTAAAACCGGCGAAGACGTCCAGAAGAGCCGCATGGTCTATCAAGGGAATCGGCTCAATCTCCGCAACTACGCGAACCCTGCCGTAATGCTCGATTGCAGCCCGGTTGACAGGATTTTTTTCGCCGTTTAAGACCACGCCGATCACCGGTATGGACTCAGCCCGCAATGCGGACAAGGTCAGCAATGTATGATTGATGGTGCCGAGCGTACTGCGCGCAACTACAAGTACCGGGACGTCCAGTTGCTTGATAAGATCTTTCATAAGAAAATCCCCATTCAATGGGACCATGACCCCACCGGCTCCTTCCACTATCAGGCTGGAATCCGACGATATATCAGGCAGATGAAACTCAGACATATCGATTGTCACCCCGTCGTGATCAGCTGCGGCATGGGGGGAAAGGGGAAGGTCCAACCGGTATGTCTCGGGGACAAACATAGAGTCCGGAAATCCGGTTACGTCCTGAATCCATTTTGTATCGGTCCCGTCCACACACCCGCTCTGCACCGGTTTCCAGTAAAACGCTTTCATGCCGGTCATAAGAGCGGCGCAAACAAGGGTCTTTCCAACATCAGTATCCGTACCGGTGACAAAAAACCTCCCGGGAAACCCGCGTATGACTATTTTCATCTATACACCTTTAAACCGGTCAAACGTGTCAAGCAGTCGGTCGATATGTGTATCGCTGTGGCCTGCGCAAAGCGAAATTCTGATACGTGACCCGCCTTCCGGCACGCTGGGCGGCCGGATGGCCACGGCCAGAATTCCGTTTTCAAACAGCCACGACGAAAGGGCAAGCGCCTTTTGCTCCGGCCCGACAACAACCGGAATTATCTGTGATCCGGAATTGCCGGTATCCCAGCCCATATTATGAAGTTCCCGGCGGACTTTTCCGGCATTTGCGCAAAGTTTCTCGCGCTCTTTGTCCATTTGCGGTATAATATCAAGGGCTGCATCGATTGCCCCTATGACTGCCGGGGGAAGCGCCGTGCTGTAAATAAACCCGGGTGAAACATTGATAAAATAGTCACGCAGCCTTTTTGAACACGCCACGCATGCCCCAAAGCCTCCTCCCCCTTTGCTGAAAGTACTCATTATCACATCCGCGCCGTCTCCTGAAGCAAGCCCCATGCCGTTTTTACCCATAACACCCGTGGCATGCGCATCGTCCACCACAAGGATGGAATTAAACTCATATGAAAGTTCTCTTATTGTTTCAAGGTCAGCAATATCCCCGTCCATGCTGAAAATAGACTCAGTCACAATAATTATCCTGACCCCGTTTAAGGCATGTTCGGACAACAGGCGTTTTAATCCGTGAATATCGTTATGGGGAAAGACCACAACCCTTGCGCGGGAAAGACGGGCTCCCTGGATTATGCTGTTGTGATTTAATGCATCGGAGAAGATAACGCTCTCGTGGTTCGCAAGCGCAGGAAGAATCGATATGTTGGCCTGGAACCCGGAGTTGAAGACCAGGGCCGCCTCTTTATGCTTTGCACGCGCGATTTTTGCTTCCACAAAAGAAAAAATGTCATAATCGCCGCATACAAGCCGGGAAGCCGTGGCTCCGCTTCCGTACTTATCCAGGTATTGCCCCGCCCTTTCCCTTAAGGCCGGATGCATGGAGAGCCCGAGGTAATCGTTGGAACAGAAATTAATAACTCTTTGGCCGTGGAAATCGATTTCAACATCGGTCAGCGGCACAACCGGAAAAAGATCACGCAAACGGTTTTTAGCAGTCCGCGAACTCAGCTCGGCATCGACAAAATTAAATTTATCCATCAGAATCCAAATCCAACCCGCTGCCTACAGCGAATTCGCGTAAAAATGGCGAATCCTGTCCACTACGAACTCCTGCTGAGACTCTGTCAATTCAGGGTAAATAGGCAGTGCCAGGGTATGTTCGGCGGCAAATTCCGATTCCGGGAAATCGCCCTTGCCGTATCCGAGGTAATTAAAGCAATCCTGGACATGTAGCGGGACCGGATAATAAATTTCGCACCCGATCCCGGATTCGTTAAGAAACGCCTTGAGCTCATCACGCCTGTTGACAAGGGATATGACAAACTGGTTATAGATATGCCTTTTTTCTTTTTCAACAGGGCATGTAACAACATCCCCGAGCCCGGCCTGTTCAAACAGGCGGCGGTATGTATCCGCATTTTCCCGGCGAGCCCTGGTCCAATTGTCCAGATGTTTGAGCTTTATGGAAACAATCGCAGCCTGAAGCGCGTCGAGCCTGAAATTCCCGCCTATAAACCGGTGGTAATACTTGGGGTCGGAACCGTGAACACGCAAAATCTTCAGAAATTCATACTGTTCTTGCGAATCGGTTGTAACCATGCCCCCATCCCCGAAACATCCGAGATTCTTTGACGGGAAAAATGAAAAACACCCGAATTCACCAAACGTTCCGGCGCGCTTTTCACCATACTCCGATCCGATGGCCTGGGCAGCATCCTCTATGATGACAAGATCGTGTGCTCTTGCAATCTCCATGATTCCATCCATGTCCGCACACTGGCCATAAAGGTGAACAGGCATGATCCCCTTTACGCTTTTTCTTTCCGTCGGCGTCATCTGTTCCAGTGTGGCATTTACCCGTTGCGCGGACAGGTTATACGTGTCCGGGCTGATATCGACAAATACGGGTATGGCTCCCGTACGGGCAATGGAACCGGCGGTTGCAAAAAAGGTATAGGGCGTCGTTATCACGCGGTCCCCCTGCCCCACCCCGGCCGCCATTAAAGAAATTAAAAGTGCATCTGTCCCGGAAGAAACACCCACGGCATACGAAGCACCGCAATAGGATGCCACCTCTTTTTCAAGCGCTTCCACATACGGGCCTAAAATAAAATACTGGCTCTCATATATTTCCCGTGTTACCCGAATGCATTCATCGCTTATGGTTGCATACTGGGCTTTTAAATCAAGCAACGGAACTTGCATTTTCACTCCTTTCAATGGAGATGGGGATTCATGAATTAATGCAAAATTTAAATTTTGCATTAATTCATGAACGTCCCCTCGCCTTATTAGATTTCCAGTTTCGCCTATGGTTTCCGTTATCGGAGCGGGACGGCTGAATGGGAGAACAAACCGTCTCCACGGCGGGATACCCGAGAATGTCGTCTATCTCGCGGGCAATGGCGACCCCGGCCTGAACCTTCATACCGTCCGGGAGGGCCAGGACAACCTCGTTTTTTTGGGGAAGCCGGAGGTGAAAAAAACCGTTGGATGATCCCGGATAACGCCTGAATACATCATACAGCCTGTCGACCAAAGTTTCTTCAAACCTGGCGCCATCCATGGTTACATGAAGAGATGCCGCCCATTTTTCCTCTACCTGATCTATTTCAACAATATTGTCCGCAATAATTTTCGCGCTCTTTTCATCCTTGGAAACCTTGCCCTGGACAAAAATCGGGGTGTCGGTGATAAGGCGATCACTGTTTTCGACATACAACCGGGGAAAAACGATTACCTCAACGCCGCTATGAATATCTTCTATATTTACAAAGGCCATGGGCTCACCCTTTCGGGTGACAATGTTCTTGATGTTCCGAATGATACCGCACAGCCTCACTGTCTGGCCGTCTTTTACGACTTCCTCGCGGATTGCAAGCGAATCCGTACTGGCGTATTTTTCGATCAATTCCCTATATTCACCCAGAGGATGGCCTGAAATATAAAATCCCACTATCTCTTTTTCCATTTCGAGTATCTGTTTTTCATCCCATTCGGGTATATCCGGAATTGTCGGTGGATTAATCGACTCTGTACTGTCCATGCCTCCAAACAAAGACATCTGGGGGTCCAATTTTTCCTTCTGTATTCTCTGGCCATATTCAACCGCAGTCTCGACCGCAGCCATCAACTGTGCCCGGTTATATCCGGTTGAAACAAAAGCGCCGCACTGGACCAGGCTTTCGAACACTCGTTTGTTGACCTTTCTCGAATCAACCCTTCGGGCAAAATCGAAAATGGAAACAAACGGGCCTTCCTTCCTTGTCTCGAGTATGGAGACAATAGCATTTTCACCAACATTTTTAACGGCTCCCAGCCCGAACCTGATCTTGTTATCCGCAACAGTAAATCCGAGCTGACTTTCATTTATATCCGGCGGCAGGATGTCAATGCCCATTTCCCTGCATTCCGCTATATACCTGGAAAACTTGTCGGCATCGTTCATTTCGCTTGTCAGCGCTGCAGCCATGAATTCCACTGGGAAATGAGTTTTGAGATACGCTGTCTGAAACGTGATCACGGCATAGGCCGCGCTGTGAGATTTATTAAATCCGTATCCGGCAAAAGTCTCTATGAGTTTGAATATGGCCTCGGCCTTTTTAGCCGGGATCCCGTTCGCAGCGGCCCCTTCGATAAAATGGCCGCGTTCTTTCGCCATAACGTCCTTTTTCTTCTTGCCCATGGCCTTACGTAGGTTATCCGCCTCGGCCATCTTATAGCCCGCCAGTTCCACGGCGATACTCATGACCTGTTCCTGATAGAGAATCACGCCATATGTGTCTTTTAAAACAGACTCGAGCTGCGGCACGAGATATTCGACCTTTTTCCTGCCATGCTTGCAATCCACATAGGTTTCAACCATGCCGCTGTTAAGGGGACCGGGCCGGTAAAGGGCCACCAGGGCTACAATTTCGGCAAAACTTTCAGGCTTGAGTCTTGGAATCAGCCCCTTCATTCCCGAGCTCTCAAGCTGGAAAACGCTTGTGGTCCGGCCCGACATCAGGAGCCTGTAGGTTGACTCATCGGTAATATCCAGGTTCTCCATATCCGGCGGGGTCTTGCCCTGATCACGGATATTGGATAAGGCTTCCTCAATGACGGTAAGGGTTCTCAGTCCCAGAAAATCGAATTTCACCAGCCCGATCTTTTCAACCATAATCTTGTCGAACTGGGTTAATATTTCCCCCTTTTTCCCCTTAAGCAAAGGAAGATATTCCACAAGGGGCCGGTCGCCGATGACCACGCCGGCCGCATGGGTTGAAGCATGGCGGCTTAAGCCTTCAAGTCGCTTTGATATCTCGATCAATTCCGCAATTTCAGGATCTTCACCAGCCCGCTCGGCGAGTTTCGGCTCCTTTTTAATGGCTTCTTCCAGGCTTATATTAAGATCATCCGGCACGAGTTTGGCGATTTCATCAACCACGCGCAGCGGGATATCCAGGCCCCGCCCCACGTCCCGGATAACGGCGCGCGCCTTCATTGTCCCAAAGGTTATAATCTGTGAAACATAGTCCGGACCGCCATATTTATCCACCACGTATCTAAAAACAGTCTCCCTGCCGTTTATGCAGAAATCCACGTCTATATCAGGCATGCTGGACCGGGCCGGATTTAAAAACCGCTCAAAAATCAGGCCATGCTCAATGGGATCGAGGCCTGTTATACCAAGGCTGTAGGAAACAAGACTCCCTGCTGCAGATCCCCGGCCCGGCCCAACCGGTATGGCATTTTTTCTCGCAAATTCTATAAAATCAGCCACGATCAGGAAATAACCGGGAAACTTCATATCTATAATAACGGAAAGCTCGTAATCGATCCGCGCGCGATACACTGATTCATCCACTTTTGGATTCTTTTTCCGTATCGTGGCCATCCTTTTTTCAAAACCTGTGCGCACGTTTTTTTCAAACAAATCGCTTTCGGAAAGCCCTTCTTCATTCGCAAACATTGGGAAATGATAGGTTTTAAAATCAAACTCAACATTGCACCGGTTCGCTATGGCAAGCGTATTGGAAAGCGCATCGGGATAAGCTCCCAGGGCATCGGCCATCATTTCCGGGGACTTGAAAAAAAGCTCTCCGCTTCCAAAGCGGAAACGATTCTCATCCTTGATGGTTTTTCCGGTCTGTACGCAGAGCAGCACCTCGTGCGCTCTCTCATCCTCTTGGTCCAGGTAATGGCAGTCATTTGTGGCCACCATGGGGAGCGAAAGCCTTTTGCTTACTTCAAAAAGACCGGCATTCACCCTTTCCTGCCGTTCAAGCCCGTTTTTTTGCACCTCGAGAAAAAAATTGCCGTCTCCGAAAAGCTCGGCGTAAAAACGCGCCGCATCAAGGGCTTCGTCCTGCTTTCGCGCGATGATACGCTGGGCGATCTCCCCCTTCAGGCATGCCGAGAGTCCGATAAGTCCTTTTTTGTGAGCCGCAAGCATTTCTTTGTCGATCCGGGGTTTGTGATAAAAACCTTCAAGGCTCGCAACCGTGACAAGACGACATAGGTTTTGATATCCTTCCTGGTTTTGGGCAAGAAGGACAAGATGAGTCATCCCCTTGTGATCGGCCGGTGTCTTGTCACGCAGGGTTCTCGGGGCTACATAGCACTCACACCCTATGATCGGCTTGATTCCGGCGGCCCTGGCCTGCTTGTAAAAATCAGCGGCCCCAAACATGGTGCCGTGATCCGTTATGGCAACCGCCGGCATATTGAATTTACGACACCTTTCAAGGAGCCTGTTTATGCGTATGGCTCCGTCAAGAAGGCTGTATTCGGTGTGAACATGGAGATGTACAAAAGGTGATGTTTCCTTAATCTGCATTTTTACCTTTCATCTACTGTCAGACCTCTAAAAAGCGACCCATGTCTGATTACGCTTCACAAATCAGACCTACAACTCTTTCGATGCGACTACCGACGGTTTTGTAAAAAGCGCCGTATGCAAGGCGCGCGAACCGGGAAAGGCGGAGGCGTACTTTTCGTACGTCGAGCACTTTCACGGTGAAGCGCAACGCCGCAGGCGGACTTTTTACGGAGCCGTCAATCGAGACTGTAGTTGGGCGCTTCCTTGGTAATTATAACATCATGAGCATGGCTTTCCCTCAGCCCGGCCGGACTGATGCGTATAAACCTCGCCTTTTCGCGGAGTTCTTTTATA
Organism: Deltaproteobacteria bacterium; assembly: GCA_013151835.1. Lineage (GTDB taxonomy): Bacteria > Desulfobacterota > Desulfobacteria > Desulfobacterales > Desulfosalsimonadaceae > JAADHK01. Next base: position 3,325 of record JAADHK010000001.1, on the reverse strand, counting down.
GTGCGGCTACCCACGTATCCCATACCCGCCTTGAGCCCGCCTACCAGCTGATAGACATTTTCTCCGATTGTTCCACGGTATGGCACCCGGCCGACGATTCCTTCGGGAACGAGTTTGTCGTTCTCGACTTCATCTCCCTGGTAATAACGGTCCTTACTCCCTTCCTGCATGGCCTCAAGGGAGCCCATGCCCCTGTACCCCTTGTAGCTCCGTCCCTGGAATATTATCTTTTCGCCGGGACTTTCCTCGGTTCCCGCAAACAGCCCGCCAATCATCACTGAATGCGCACCCGCGCTTATGGCCTTTGTAATATCTCCGGAATACTTTATCCCGCCATCGGCAATGATCGGAACACCAGTTCTTTTCGACACCTCACGGCAGTCCATGATGGCTGAAAGCTGGGGCACTCCAACACCGGCTACGATCCTTGTCGTGCATATGGACCCGGGCCCGATTCCGACCTTCACCGCGTCCACGCCGGCATCAATCAGGGCCTGGGCGCCGCCGCCGGTGCCGACGTTGCCGGCTATAACCTCTTTTTCAGGGAACATTTCCTTGAGCCTTTTTACCGCCTTGATAACATTTGCCGAAAATCCGTGGGAAGTGTCTATGAGCAGAAGATCAACATCCGCCTCCACCAGGGCCGAAGCCCGGGGCTCCATATCCGGCCCAACGCCGATTGCCGCGCCAACCCGCAAACGGCCCAGGCTGTCCTTGCATGCCTTGGGGAATTTTTTGATCTTTTCTATGTCCTTTATGGTAATCATGCCGGTAAGACGGCCCTGTTCATTTACCACAAGGAGTTTTTCGATCCTGTGCTCATGGAGTATCTTCTTGGATTCCTCAAGCCCGATCCCTTCCGAAACTGTAATCAGGTTTTCTTTTGTCATTACTTCTTCAACTAATTTTTCCAGATCGGTTATAAATCTCAAGTCACGGTTGGTAACGATTCCCACCAGAAGGTCGCCCCGTGTTACCGGCACGCCCGAAATCTTGTAATGTTCCATAAGCTTCAAGACCTGCCGAATGGGCACGTCGGGTCCTGTGGTTACCGGATCAATAATCATTCCGCTCTCGGATTTTTTAACCAATCTTACTTCCCGGCACTGACGTTCAATGCTCATGTTGCGGTGGATAAAACCGATCCCCCCGGCCCTGGCCATACTGATGGAAGTCCGGCCCTCGGTTACCGTGTCCATTGCGGCGCTGAGCATGGGGATATTCAAGGCGATCTTCCTTGTGAGCATAGTCGAGGTGTCGACCTCGCTTGGCAGGATATCCGAATATCCCGGAACCAGGAGCACATCGTCGAATGAATACGCATTTTCTATCTTTATATCTAACATACAATTCCTCCAAAGCTGCTTTTTACGAGTTCGGCGTCTTGACAAACAAAACCCGCGTGTAATATGACGTAAAACAAAATTTCAGGCAATGCAAAAAAATGAGATGAGAACAAAAAACAGATAAGAACATTCAAAAAGACTACGGGATACGGACCTGACATGATTTTAAGCTTAAACCCCGACAATCCTCAGCCACGACTGATATCAAGGGCCGTGGAAGCATTGCGGAAGGGCGAAATTATCGCCTATCCGACCGATACTTTTTACGGAATCGGCTGCGATATCATGAACAAAAAGGCGATTGAGGCGATCTACAGGCTCAAGCAACGGAATCCCGGCAAACCCTTTTCATTTATCTGTTCAGACTTAAAGAATATAAGCGACTATGCAAAAGTAACCAATTACGCGTACAAGACCATGAAACGGCTTTTGCCCGGTCCGTATACATTCATACTGGAAGGTTCGCGGCGTGTTCCCAAGATCATGCTTACCCGCAGGAAAACAGCAGGCATCCGCGTGCCGGACAACCGTATCTGCTTCGAACTTGTGCGCGGACTCGGAAACCCCATCATTTCCACCAGTGCGGCCACGCACGAAGGGGCTATCTTCCACGATCCCTCGTTGCTGCATGATTACTTCAAAAAACAGATCGGGATCGTCATCGACGGCGGGCCGGTTTCAGGTCAGCCCTCAAGCGTCATATCCCTCATGAACGACACACCGGAAGTCATCCGAAAAGGGATAGGACCCGTCGAGATTTTCGAATAAAGGCTGCCTTATTTCTCCGGGTTATATAGATAAGAGACCGCAGGCATTGATTCAAAACGCGCCGCCACCTCTTCAATCGCAGATTGCGAAAAATCCAGCAGATATCTGATAAGCAAAGGCTTTTTCTCCGGCGGATAGGAGATTGAAACCTTACCGGTTATACCACCCTTTTGTCCGGCCCACTCCACGGCGTCCTCAAAATTTCCCAGCCTGTCCACCAGCCCGAGATCTCTCGCCTGTTTACCGCTGAAAATCCTGCCATCGGCGATCTTAAATACATCTTCCCTTTTCAAATGCCTCCCGGTTGCCACGGCATCCACGAACTGGCCGTGTACCGAATCGACAAAAGACTGAAGAAGCGCCCTTTCCGCATCCGTCATCTTCCGTAAAGGAGAGCCCATGTCCTTATATTTGCCACTCTTTATCACCACCGGAGACAATCCGATCTTGTCAAAAAGTCTTTGAATATTGGTATATTCCATAATCACGCCGATACTGCCGGTGAGCGTGCCGGGATTGGCCATTATACCATCCGCAGCAGCTGCGACGTAGTATCCGCCGGAGGCCGCGATGGCGCCCATCGATGCGATCACCGGTTTGTGTGCGCAGAGTTTGCGTACCTGGCTGTAAATCTCCTGTGAGGGGCCCACAGCGCCACCCGGCGAGTTGATTCTCAATATTATCGCCTTGATTGACCCGTCTTCGTCAAAACGCTTCAGATCGGCAAGAACATCCTTTGAATCGGCTATTATACCTGTAATCTCAACAACACCCACAGACTCGGTGAAACCCGGAACGCCACCGTCACCGGTAAAGAGGGAGACAAACGCCCGGACAGCTCCCAAAGAAGTTATCAGTGCAATCACGACCAGTATAAAAAAAAGATAGGGGTGTCTTCTGGAAAACATATTGGGCCTTTATTTATAAACTAATTGTGTATTTAACGACGCCGTAAAACAAAAACCGGACGCCCGGCATAGGTATGCGCGGGGCCCGGTCCCTGTCCGGTTGCCGGTTTTTAAAAAATCCGGCTTTGCTTTAATTCGTGTATACCAGGGCCGGATATATCAGTCGGCCTTTTCTTCCTTTTCAACATCCGCCTCTTGGGCCTGGGCGGGTTCAGCCACGGCTGATTCCGGCTCGCCGTCCTCCGCAGCAGAAGCGGTATCCTCTTCAAGCGCAACAGGTTCAGCCGATGCATCAACCTCTGT
>JAADHK010000035.1:5032-17111 GCA_013151835.1 Deltaproteobacteria bacterium | reverse complement strand
CTCCGCTTTCGCGACACCACTACGCCTTGTATATGGAACTTTCTACTTAGCCATCTTTACCGGGGTGCCTGACTTTTTACGAGATCATCATGATTGGAATTGCTGTGTTTTTGTCTGGACATTGACATACTAAAGACGAAGGGATAGGTAGACTTGAATCAAGTTATGCTGGATTTTTTACGAGTCCATCAAAATTAAATTGGAAAATAATACGTTGTTTTCGCGTTGGATTCAGGGTGTATGAAACAAAATCTATTAAAAACCGAATCAGGCGGCCTTGCTGCCGGGATCAGCGGGGCGATTAAACTTGGCGTTTCGCCTGTTACCGTCACGGGAGCATCCGGCCCGGAGCGTGCATATTTGGTGGCGCGGGAGGCGTTCGCGTCCGGCCGTCCTTTTTTCGTGTTTCTGCCCACGGAAAAAGAGGCAAAGACCTTCCTGGCCGATATTTCCTTTTTTGCCGGAAATAAAGAACTCCCGGTTTTCTTTTTTCCTTCCTATCAAGCGCTTTCTTTTAAACGGATGGCGTATCACAATGAAATAGCCGCAAACCGCGTTAAAATTCTGTATCGCCTTGCCGTGGCGGGACACTTCCCCGCTATATATGTCGCTTCCGTTGAAACGCTTATTCAGCGCGTTATTCCTAAACAGGTCCTGTGCGATTCTGCGGAACTGCTCATGATCAATGAGGATATCGATTTTCAGGGACTGATCGGCAGGCTTCATGCTTCGGGATACACACATGCGTCCATTGTCGAGGAACCCGGTGATTACACGGTCCGGGGCGGAATTTTAGATGTTTTTTCACCCATGTACGACGATCCTATCCGCATAGAGCTGTTTGGGGACATGGTTGAATCCATCCGGCTTTTCTCATCTGTTACACAGAGAAAACTTTCGCTCCTTGATGAAGCCGTAATTTTGCCGGCCAGGGAGTCTGTTGTAAAAAAGGATGGGATTACCAGTATCATTGAACGGGTCCGCAGGCAGGCTGCGCAGGCAGGCATACCCCGGCGTGTGGCTGATGAGTTTGAGGAAAAAATCAGGACCACGGGAATGTTTGAAGGCATGGAGAGTCTCCTTCCCCTTGTTTACCCGGAAACCGGCATTTTTTTTGACTATCTCCCGGAATCCGCCGCGATTGTTTTAGTAAATCCCGGTGAATTAGAGTTTCAGGCCAATAAAAAAAATGAGGCTGAAACAAAAAATTATATTCAGGCATGCGCGGACCACCGGCTTTGCGTTCCGCCTGAGTCGGTATATCTTTGCTTTGACGACGTTAAATCGAGACTTTGCGGGTATTTTCTTATAAATTTCCAGCTTGTTTCATTTACCGCAACTGGGGAAGACGGGGACGCCGCCAATAATATTGTCAATCTCTCGATTGAAGACAATTCAGACATTTGCGCGGAACTGGCAGGCCCGCTTTCATCCGAATCCACCCTTTTGCCCCTGGTTAAATGGATTAAACGCCATCTTCAAAACAAGTATAATACCGTCCTCGTCTGCCGGACCCCCTTTCAGGCCGACCGCCTCACGGCGCTTTTAGAGCCGTACGGCATCAAGATAATTAGTAAATCCGGATTTGCGTCAAGGTCGGGTAAAAGTGGCGCCGCCCTGATATGTACGGGCGATTTATCGGCCGGTTTTGTGTGGCATGACAAGGCGCTGGCCCTGATAACCGAAGACGAGATGTTCGGCAAAAAAGGCGGGCGCCCGCCCCGCATACGCAAACAGGGGACACTTCCGGCAGCCCGTCTCGATTTTTCCGGGCTCAAGACCGGCGACCTGGTGGTTCATCTCGATCATGGCATCGGGCAGTATCAAGGGCTTGAAAAAATTCGTGTTGAGGGTATAGTAAATGATTTTCTGGTGATCGGGTACAGGGATAATGATCGCCTGTATCTCCCTGTGGACCGCATGGACATGATCCAGAAATACATGGGCGTGGACGGTATCCCCCCGATTGTCGACCGCCTTGGCGGAGTGTCATGGAAACGGATAAAGGCAAAGGCTGAAAAATCGGTTGAAAAGATCGCAGGAGAGCTTCTGGACCTTTATGCAAAGCGGAGGGTTAAAAAAGGTTATGCCTTCAGCCCTCCTGATGCTTCCTTTCATGATTTCGAGGCCGGATTCCCCTATGATGAGACATCCGATCAGCTTTCCGCCATAGACGATGTCCTTGACGACATGGAATCCGAAACTCCCATGGACCGTCTTATCTGTGGTGACGTCGGATACGGCAAAACCGAGATCGCTCTGCGGGCTTCATTTAAGGCCGTAAGTGACGGCAAGCAGGTTGCTATTCTCGTCCCCACAACCCTGCTGGCGGAACAGCATTTTCGCACTTTTATTGACCGGTTCTCAAAGTATCCGGTCTTCATTGAAAGCCTGAGCCGGTTTAAGACGGCAAAACAGCAGCGGGAAACGGTTGCCGATATAAAGGCCGGGAAGGTCGATATCGTCATAGGCACCCACCGGCTGCTCCAAAAGGACATTGGCTTTAAGGATCTTGGACTTATCGTGCTCGACGAGGAACAGCGTTTCGGTGTCAGGCATAAGGAGAAACTCAAAACCATGAGGGCCACGGTTGATGCTCTTTCCATGACCGCGACCCCGATCCCGAGGACACTCCATATGTCGCTTATGGGCGTGCGGGATATCAGTCTGATTTCAACACCTCCGGCCCTGCGGCAGCCGATTGTTTCTTATTTGAGCGAATTTGATACGGCCGTAATTTCAGATGCCGTTAAAAAGGAGATGGCGCGGGCCGGCCAGATTTTTTTCATCCACAACAACATCCACACCATCTGGAATATGTCAAAACGTCTTTTGGAGCTTGTTCCCGACTGCCGCATTGGGGTGGCACACGGCAGGCTTAACGAAAAGGAACTCGAAAAGGTGATGCGGCAGTTTATAGATCACAAAATAGACATGCTGGTCTGTACAACGATTGTCGAATCCGGGCTTGACATACCCAATGCCAACACCATGATCATTAACCGGGCGGACAGGTTCGGGCTGGCGCAGATATACCAGCTAAGGGGGCGCGTTGGCCGGTCCGGGGAGCAGGCCTATGCTTATCTGATGGTGGATAGAGAAACCGCGCTCACAAAAGACGCCCAGAAGCGGCTCAAGGTTATCATGGAGCACAGCGATCTGGGCGCCGGATTTCAGATCGCGCTTAATGATTTGAAAATAAGGGGCGGCGGGGCCGCGCTCGGGATTTCCCAGTCCGGGCATATCGCGGCCGTGGGATATGACATGTTTCTCCGGCTCATGGAAGACGCTGTTGCCAGGCTGAAGGGGCAGAGGGTTGTTCCGCCCCTTGAGCCCGAGATAAACATTCCGGTCTCGGTCTTTATTCCCGAAGATTATATCCCGGATTTAGACCAGCGGATGTCAGCTTACCGAAGGCTGTCAAAATTTTCCGATTTAAAGTCGCTCGCGGATTTCAGGGATGAACTGATAGACCGGTACGGAAGGATGCCGCAGGAAGCCGTTAACCTGGTTTTAAAAATCATGCTCAGGGTATTATGCATAAAAGCGGGGGCGGGGCGGCTGGATCTTACTTTTGAAACACTTGTTCTGACATTTTCAGAACTGCACCAGAAAAATCCTCCGGGGGCCGTGGATTTTATAATGTCTGATCCAAAACGATTCTCCTTTACTCCCCAGCAGGCCCTGCGCGCAGTGCTTAAAAAAGGGAGCATCAACTCTTTGATGAGTCAGGTTAAAAAAATATTGATGGAGATTGTCGATTACGTTAACTAATAATGACGGACTTCTTACAAATCCGTCCAGGGGGATTACATGCTTAGAACTGGTTCATGCGGAAAGCTGGTATCGAAGTTTTGCTTTTATTTTTCAATGTCTGCCTGCATGGCACTCATAATAGGCTTCAACGGACAGTGCCGGTCGGAGGAAATGGTCGACCGGATTGTCGCGATTGTTGATTCGGACATTATCAGGCTTTCAGATTTAAATCAGGCGATGGAGCCTTATGCGCTTAAATTAAAAGGGCAGGGCGTTTCTTTTTCGGATGAAGAAAAGAAGCTTTTTGAAGCACGGAAAAAGGTTTTAAACGATCTTATCGATGAAAGACTCGCCGACCAGGAGATCAAAAAGGAGGGGATCAGGGTCAATGATGAAGAAATAGATGCCGCAATAGAGCAGATCAAGGCAATGAACTATTACACCGATGAGACTCTGCGGCAAAACCTTGCCGGCGAGGGGCTCGACATGGCTGCTTATCGGCGGGAGATAAAAAAGCAGCTCCTGAGAAACCGTCTGGTCGCGGTAAAGGTCAAATCAAAGATTATTATTACTGATTCCGATGTCGAAAATTATTACGACAATCACCCCGAGCGATATGGAGGAGTAACGAAATACAGGCTGAGAAACATTTTCATGGCAGTTCCGCAGGACCCGGCCGAGGAAAAGGATGCGCGGGCCAGGTTGGAACTCGTTTTGCGGCAATTGGATAAAGGCGCTTTATTTGATGAAATGGCGAAAAAGTTTTCCATGGCCGCCAACGCAAATGACGGGGGTGAACTCGGCATTTTTTCTCTTTCAGATCTTTCCAAGAAGGTGCAAACCGTGGTCCGGGACCTTAAAAAAGGCGAATTTTCAGATATTGTAAAAGCCAATGACGGCCTTCAGATATTTTTTGTACAAGATATTACAACTACGAAGAAGCAGAAATTAAAAGATGTGGAAGATGAAATAAAGAAAAGACTCTATGATCAGGCCGTGAACGAAAAATTCAAAAAATGGCTTAAGACGATGCGGGACAGCGCACATATCCGGATTATTCTCTAATTATTCAGCCCTCTGGTTGCCATGATGCACAACGATGCCGGCACACTTTCATTCGGACCTTACCTGAAGGCCATCCGTGAACAGCAGGACATACCGCTGTCCGCCGTGGCATCCGAGATCAGGGTGGGGCTCTGGCAGCTTACCCTCATAGAAGCCGAGGACCATGATAAACTGCCTGATACTGTTTACGTAAAAGGCATATTAAAGGCCTATGCAGCCTGCATCGGAGTGGATACGGACGATATACTGGAACGTTACACCGTAAATCGGCGGGCGTATGAGAATACGCTTGTGCCTGGAAATAAAAAGCCCGGACCGGGCGGGGACAAAATTGTCAGGACTATTGCCATAGTCTGTCTTTTGCTGGCTGGCGCCGCCATGTCAGCACGGGTCATTTATATTACCGTACTTAAGACCGGGCAGATGAAAACACCCGGTAAACCCCCGGCTCTGCCCGCTTCGTATGCAAACACGGACGGTACTGCCGCGACCCTGATACCGGATACGGACAAGCCGGACGTAAAAACAACAAGCCTTAATCTCTGCATGGACGCGGTTTCTGAAACAACCATAAATATACAGATAGACGGTGTCTCCAATAAAAGGCTTCATCTTTATCCCAAAGATCATGTGGAACTCGAAGGCACGTCTTCTTTTAATATTCTGATCGGTGATTCCGCGTCAGTTAATCTGACTTTAAACGGGAAACGGGTTTCATTTGATAAGATTCCCGGTCGATCCATAAATCTTGTTCTTACCAAAAAGGGGCAGAAAGCGGATGACTGAAGAATACGGCTCCGCCATGGTTTACGAATCGCCCGAAGGCATGAAGGCTTTTTTACGCAAACCCGCCTGCGGGTGCGAACGGCCGTCAACCCATCCCTGTTTTTCAACCCCGGCGATTTTGCTCAAAAGGATCAGTTTGGGTGATTTTGACCTGCTCATCACGTTTTTATCCCTTGAACACGGCAAGCTTTCCGTTGTTGCTAAAAACGCGAAAAAGAGCCGGAAACGCTTTTCCGGTCTGCTCGAACCCTTTACATCCCTGAATCTGGTTTGCAGGAGACCCGCAAGGGGAGGGCTGTCGATCCTGCAGGAAGCGGCAATGGACAGGCCTTTTTCCGGTATCCGGGGAGATGTAGAAAAGACCGCCTATGCGAGTTACTGGGCGGAATTGGTCAATGGGTGGCTTGAGGAAGGGAAAAAACAGGAGCATATATTTTATCTCCTTTACTATTGTTTGCGGGAGCTGTCATCAAGCAAGATATCCGTTCGGGCCCTTTCCATTATTTTCCAGGTCAGGTTTTTAATGCTTGCGGGTTTTGCCCCGGATTTTGCGGCCTGCATGGTCTGCCATTGTTTGCTGGACGGGATTTCCGGCAATCATGTTTATCTGGACCCCGCAAGGGGCGGGATCGTATGCGGAAAATGCAGTACGGAAAAAAACCAGCCAGGTGTCAGCCTTGCCAAGGGTACGGTTAAGCAGTTGAAATGGATTCAGGAAAACGATATCGATGCCGCAATCAGGGTAAAATTTACACCACAATCGCTTAAAGACGGGCTTTATGCCATGGAAGCATTTGTGCCGTATCATCTGGGAAGGGAGCCCAGGAGTCTGGGCTTTTTAAGGAGCATAAGATAAGACGGCGTCGTAAAAAGTAATATAGTGGCTTATGTCTAATGATTGCCTTTGGGGTGATAATATCTTCCGTAGGTCGGATTAGCGAAGCGTAATCCGACAATAGAACGACTTTTTACGAGCCCTTGGGTCCGAGTTTTAGTTGGGGCAGTGCTCACCTCGTTCCCACGCTCCAGCGTGGGAGCGTATATGACGAGTTTGTTGGAAAAAGTCCATCATGCAGATAAGGATATGCAAAGATGCAGATAAAAACGAGTGACCGGGAAAATGCCCTGCGAAAAGCGCTCGAAGCAGGGCCCGTTGAGACCTCGGCCCCATGCAGGGTAGATATGGGAGGCACTCTGGATATAAGTACGTTCTATTTCCCCCTCCGTCACCTTGCTCCGTGCACATTTAATATCGCCCTTGCCATGCGGACAAATGTGACGCTGATGCCTGTCGATGGTCCGGAAGTCCGGATATCCTCGCGCGGGTTTGAGGATGCGGTTTCCGGTCTCGACGAGCTTGCATTTGATCATCCGCTGGGTTTGATCTCAGCGATTGGAGCATATTTCCGAGTCCCGGGCATACAAATACTCATAGAGTCATCGTCTCCCCCGAGAAGCGCTCTCGGGGGCTCATCATCGGCTGCCGTGGCTCTTGTGGCCGCTTTTTTTGAGCTCGAAAGGCGATCGGGCTTGAAAACGTTTTGTCAAGACGATATACCCTTGCTGGCCCACGGCCTTGAGCAGAGCGTGGCCGGTGTGCCCTGCGGACTTCAGGATCATCTTGCGGCCTTTTACGGCGGGATCAACTCGTGGCGCTGGACCGGGCTTGCTTCAGGGCTTCCCTATGAGCGGCGGTCCCTGGCAGATGAATTTGACGCAAAAGAGATTGATCGGCATTTAGCCGTTGCGTATTGCGGAATCCCGCATGAGTCGAGGCGGATAAATTCCACATGGGTCGACCGGTTTATCGCGGGCCGCGACAGGCGTAAATGGTCAGAGATTATTGAATGCACGAAGTCCTTTGTCGATCTGTTTTCGCGAAAAGATTTTGCAGGGGCGGGGAACCGCATGAACCAAGAGGTGGACATCCGCCTTGAAATGACCCCCCATGTCCTTGACGAGACCGGTCACATGCTGGTTGCCGCCGCAAGAGAATCCGGGTGCGGGGCGCGATTTGCCGGGGCCGGAGGCGGCGGATGCATCTGGGCCGTGGGAGAAGCCAAAAACATTGCAGAGTTGAAAAAGATATGGAAAAAGAGGGTTGAGGCGACGGACGATGCCTGCCTGCTCGACACCGGAGTTTCGGAGGCTGGTACAGTTTGTTATTGACGGACTATCAAGAAGCTATTAATCCCGCTTTACGGTATTTTTGCGGGAAGTAACTCCCGAGCGCTCGTATAAAGCTGAATCTACTCGCTCCCTGATCCTTTCGGGGCGGGCTTTTCCGGTATGCTTGAATCGCAAAAACTCGTCGTTCCTCCTCAGACAGTTTGCGATTCTTAACGCATTCCGTAAAAGCCCGCTTATCCCGAAAGTCTCAAATGTCGCTCGCAGATTCAGCTTTATACGATGGCAAGTTTCTCGTATGTAATGGGGACGTTCATGAACGTCCCCCCCCAAGCTAAAACTCGGGCTGAGGGCTCGTAAAAAGCTTCGTATGCAAGGCGCGCGAGCCGGGAAAGTGCGAAGGCGTACTTTTTGTACGTTGAGCGCTTTCACGGCTTGCGCAACGCCGCAGACGGACTTTTTACGAGTCCGTTAACACTCTAATAGGTGATTTATGTATTTTCAGGATGTAATACTCAATCTTCAGAAATTCTGGTCAAAAAGGGGGTGTGTTCTGGCCCAGCCCTATGATATCGAGGTCGGGGCGGGAACTTTTCACCCCGCGACCCTGCTGCGGGCGCTTGGCCCAGAGCCGTGGAAAGTGGCTTATGTCCAGCCTTCGAGGCGGCCGACCGACGGCCGTTACGGCGATAATCCCTACAGGCTACAGCATTATTACCAGTTTCAGGTGATTTTAAAACCGTCGCCCGAAAACGTTCAGGAACTCTATTTAAAAAGCCTTGCTTCACTGGGCATTGATTCCCTTGATCATGATATCCGGTTTGTGGAAGACGACTGGGAATCCCCGACTCTTGGAGCTGCAGGGCTCGGGTGGGAGGTCTGGCTCGACGGAATGGAGGTTACCCAGTTTACCTATTTTCAGTTGGTTGGCAGCATTGAGGTGCATCCTGTTTCAGCCGAGATTACCTATGGGCTTGAAAGGGTGTGCATGTATCTTCAGGGCGTTGAGAACGTTTACGACCTCAAGTGGAACAGGGACGTGAAATACGGCGACATCTATCACCAACAGGAAGTGGATCAGTCACGGTATAATTTCGAGGCGGCCGATATCAAAATGCTGTTTAAGCTGTTCGGACAATACGAGGCCGAATCCAAAAGGGTCGTTACGGAAGGCATTGTCCTTCCCGCATATGAATACTGCCTTAAATGTTCGCATGTATTTAATCTTCTTGATGCCCGGGGCGCAATTAGCGTAACCGAACGGACCGGTTATATCGCTAGAATTCGTAACCTCGCCAGGGCATGCGCGGAAGCCTATCTAGTCCAGCGGGAGGCACTCGGCTTTCCCATGCTAAGGAAATAATAAATTTCCAAGCAACTAATTAATGTTGCAATTGTAGGTCGGGATTCTTTCCCGACAATCGCCGGGTAAGAAACCCGGCCTACTTTTTACTCAGGAGTCAGGCAGGATTGAAATGAAATCGTTTCTTTTGGAAATTCAAACTGAAGAGTTGCCGGCGGGTTATATACGGCCGGCTGTGGATGCGCTTTGCGCGGACATTATTGCAAAACTGGACTCCAATCGCATAGGGCACGGTCAGGCGAAAACATATGCGACACCGCGAAGGCTTGCGGTTGGTATTGAAAATGTCGCCCCCAGGCAGGAACCGCTTGTTGTTGAAGTAATGGGGCCCCCGGAGCGCGTGGCCTATGACGCGGAAGGCAGGCCCGGGGTTGCAGCCGTGAAATTTGCCGAAAAAAACGGAGTTGATGTCAAAAACCTATATGTGCGGGAAACGGAAAAAGGACGATATGTATGCGCGGAAAAAAAGGAGCCGGCCCTTGCGACCACCACCGTGCTTAAAAAGCTGCTTCCCGGCGTGATCCTTTCCGTCCCTTTTCCCAAGACCATGCGCTGGTCGGACAGGAAGATCGCCTTTGCCCGGCCCATACATCAGATAGTGGCGCTTTACGGGGAAAAGATAGTTTCTTTTATTGCCGGAGGTATAAAAAGCGGGCGGAAAACCGCTGGGCACAGGTTTATGCACACAGGAAAAATCTCCATCAAAAGCCCGGAAGATTATATTGAAACACTTGAAGCGGCATCTGTGATTCCGGATTTTGGAAAACGGAAAAACCTTATGGAAAAACGGATGGAAGCTTGTGTTAAATCAACCAACGGCACCATTATGGCAGACGAAGCGCTTTGCGATACGGTAACCAACCTGATCGAATACCCGGAACCGGTATTGGGACGATTTGACGCATCATTTCTCGCGTTACCGGAAGAGATTTTGATCACGGCCATGCGTGAGCATCAGAAGTATTTTGCAATAAGGGATAAAAACGGCGCCATGCTGCCATGCTTTATTGCCGTGAACAACACGCACGCAAGGGACATGGATGTCGTTACCCAAGGCCATGAACGGGTTTTGCGAGCGCGGCTTGAAGATGCCCGGTTCTTCTATGAAACCGACATGAAGACAAAATTTTCAGATCGCGTGGAAAGCCTGAAAAAGGTCCTTTTTCAGGCCAGGCTGGGCACGGTTTACGATAAGGTCGCCAGGGTGGAACATATTTGTGGCAGCTTGTGTAAAATGCTTTTGCTTGATGACGACCTTACGACCGATATCCTCCGGGCCGCCCGGTTGTGCAAGGCCGATCTCGTGACCCATGTGGTGGATGAGTTCCCAAAACTCCAGGGTGTGATGGGCCGTGTTTACGCAGGGCTTTGCGGCGAAAATGAACGTGTGGCAACAGCCATTGAGGAGCATTACCGCCCGATATCATCTAAAGGCGTCCTTCCCGCAACCCTTGCGGGCGCAATCGTGTCCATTGCCGACAAGGTTGACACCCTTTGCGGCTGTTTTCACGCGGGCCTTATTCCAAGCGGCGCCGCAGACCCCTATGCCCTTCGACGTCAGAGCATAGGCATTATCAGGATCGCCAGGCAAAAAGATTTGTCCTTTTCTCTTTCCTCTCTTGTTTCAGACGCGCTTACACTCTTTTATGATGGCGCCGGTGACGGCGAAAATGATGCAGCCCGGCAGGTATTTGATTTTTTAAAAAACAGGATGGAAAATCTTTTGGAAATAGATGGGATTGCAAAGGATCTGGCGTCGGCGGTTCTATCTGCTTCCGCCGACAGCGTCCCGGATGTGTGGAAGAGGGCCCATGCCCTGTACAAATTAAAAACCGCGCCCGATTTTGAACCGATTGCCGTGGCTTTCAAACGGGTGGTCAACATCATAAAAAAAGCAAAGCCATCGGACACGGCGGCCCGTCTTGACCCCGGTCTTTTTTCAGATAAAAGCGAAAAGGATCTCTTTTTAATGGTAAACAGTCTCAATAAACAGGTTAATCAGCATGTTGCCGATGGAGATATAGATGCTGCCTTTTCTGTAATTTCAAGCATAAGGCCGGCGGTTGATCTGTTTTTTGATGCGGTTCTTGTTATGGACAAAGACCAAAACGTGCGTAAGAACCGTTTAGCGTTGTTGCGGGAAATATCGGAGATGTTTGCCCGTTTGGTTGATTTTTCAAGAATTTCAACATAATTATTTTTTTATTGTAACTTCTCAGTCAGTCCGGGCATCAGCAACATAATGCTGCTTTTTTTTATTATAAAAGAGGGGGTTTTAGCTATTAGCTAAAACCTAACAGCTAATTTCATCTCAGGAGAAAAAACATGGCGGGATATGATCCGGATAAGGACAAGGCTCTGGAATCGTGGAAATGTGAAGAAACAGGTCTCATGATATCAATCAACCAGTATGGAGACGGAGAGCCCAAGGTTCAGATCGGGCCCAGGATATTAAAGAAAAAGGACGGGACCGAGCGGGCCCCTTCAAAAGCCGGTCGTCTTACCATTGAAGATATTTTATGGTTCTATGATATTATAGATGAGGTAAAGGATAAATTGACCCAACTCGCAAGCCCGGTCTGAGCGCGAGTGAAAGACACGGCCCTCATAAGTCCGGAACTGCCGAAAAAGGGGGTGCGGCTTGCCTCAACCTGCATTTTGGTGGCTAATAAGGCGGATCTATCAAAACTTTGCACAAAGGCCGGGCTTGATAAATCCTTTTTTCTGCTTTCAAGCCGCGTATTTTATGGTGAAAATCGAGACTTTTGTGCTGCCGGCCCTTTTATCGGCGCGCCCTATGCCGCAATCATTCTCGAAAACCTGGCGGCCTGGGGATGCGAACGATTTGTTTTCTGGGGCTGGTGCGGCTCTTTGTCGGCAAGCCTTTGTACAGGCGATATCCTGATCCCTGAAAATGCGCTTGCCGAAGATGGTACGTCTGTCCATTACCTGCCTGCTGGTCAAGAAAATGCTGTCCCGTCA
>JAADHK010000035.1:0-5001 GCA_013151835.1 Deltaproteobacteria bacterium | reverse complement strand
TGCGGGCCTTCCGGTTGTTTCCGGCTCTGTATGGACAATGGATGCGATTTATCGCGAAACGCCTGAAAAGATAAAACAGGCCCAAAAAAAAGGCGCTGTTGGAGTTGACATGGAAGCCGCCGCGCTTTTTTCAGCATCATCTTTTCTGGGAAAACAGACCGCAGCAATCCTCGTGGTTTCCGATGAACTTTCCACCATGGTCTGGAAGCCCGGGTTCCATTCGCAAAAATTCCGCGCGGCCCGGTCCCGGGTGGCTGAAATGATGGCTGGTTTTAAGATCGATAATTGAGATAAGGGCTATGACGTCAAATATTCCTTTGGAAATAGAAAAAAAGGCGGCCGCTTTAAGAAAAGAGCTTAATCAGCATAATCACCGTTATTTTGTGCTGGATGATCCCGTGATATCCGATGCCGAGTACGACCGGATGATGGCCGAACTCATCCGCCTTGAATCCGAATGGCCCGGGCTTTATTCTCTTGATTCGCCTTCCGCGCGGGTCGGTTCAACGCCCCTTGAAAAGTTTGAGCCGGCTCTACACGCGCTTCTAATGCTCAGCCTTGACAAGGGTTTTTCCAAAGAGGATCTCATCGCGTTTGATCAGCGAATAAAACGGGCGCTAAAAGATGACCGGCAAATTATTTACACGGCCGAACCCAAGATAGACGGCCTGGCCGTGGAACTGGTCTATATAAATGGCCGGCTGCAAACTGCGTCCACGCGAGGGGACGGCAGAACCGGCGAGAATATCACACAAAATGTCCGTACCATCCCCCAGGTTCCCCTTGTTTTGCCTGGCAAAATTTCCGGAGAAGTTCCTGAAATTCTTGAGGTCAGGGGAGAAATCTACATGGACACCCCGGATTTTGCAAAATTGAACGCCGCGCGCGCAGCTTCCGGAGAACCGCTTTTTGCCAACCCGAGAAATGCTGCGGCAGGCTCTTTGCGCCAGCTTGATTCGCGGATTACGGCATCACGGCCCTTGAAACTGTTTGTCTATGCCGCAGGAAGAGTTTCGGGCAGAAACTTTGCGCAACATTCTGCTTTTCTTTCCTGGATAAGGGACCTGGGATTTCCAGTAAATCCCCTTATACGGACCAAGATCAGTCTTGATGAGGCGGTTGCCTTTTATGAAGAACTCGATCTGCTGCGGGACACTCTCCCCTATGAAATCGACGGCATGGTGGTTAAGGTTGATGATCTTGATTTGCAAAACAGACTCGGTAATACGGCCAGAAGTCCCCGGTGGGCCATAGCGCTTAAATTTGCGGCCATACGTGCGCGGACAAGGGTCGTTGACATTGTCGTGGGTGTGGGAAGGACCGGCGCACTGACACCCGTGGCATGTCTTGAACCCGTAAATGTGGGCGGAGTCAATGTGGCGCGCGCTACTTTGCACAACGAGGATGAGATGGCGCGAAAGGATGTGAGGATCGGGGATCATGTTTTCGTGCAAAGGGCGGGAGATGTTATACCAGAGGTCGTGAAGGTAATTTTATCCGAAAGAAGCGGGTCTGAACAACCATTTGTAATGCCCATGGCCTGTCCTTCCTGCGGCGGTGGTGTTGTCAGGATAGTAGGCGAGTCCGCCACCCGGTGCCTCAACTCGGCATGTCCTGCCCAGGTCAAGGCTAATATCCTCCATTTTGCCTCAAAAGGGGCGTTTGACATTGACGGGCTCGGCAAAAAACTGGTGGAGCAATTGGTTGATACAGGACTTGTTTCTTCTTATGCTGATATTTTTGTTTTAAAGCCTGAAGTCCTGGAAGATATTGACCGGATGGGGATTAAATCCGCCGCCAATCTTGTGGCAGCCATAGAGTCAAGCAAGAAAATTTCCTTTTCAAGGTTTTTGTACGCACTGGGAATAAGGCATGTGGGCGAGCATGTGGCAGGAGTTCTTGCCGGATATTTTAAGACCGTGGAAAAAATCATCGATGTATCCACCGATGCATCCTATGAAGAAATCAAATCCATACCCGGGATCGGACCGGAAATCGCCGCAAGTGTGATAAGTTTTTTTAAAAACCCAGAAAACCGTGAAACCATCAGGCTTCTTTTTGAAAGGGGGGTTGCGGTCGAGCCGGAAACCGTGCGGACTGCCGGCCCTTCTCCTGTTTTAAACAATACTTTTGTCCTGACCGGGAGGCTGTCAACCATGACCCGCGGAGAAGCAAAAAAGATGATTGAAGCCGCAGGGGGGAAGGTGGCGGGAAGCGTAAGTTCCAAAACCGATTTTCTCGTATGCGGTACGGAGCCGGGGTCCAAGCTTGAAAAGGCCCGCAGTCTTGATGTGAAAATTTTGGATGAAAATAAATTCAGGGAGATTGTTTCCGGGGAGACGGGTGATGAGTGAAAAAAAAGCTGTTGAAGCCCTGATTTCCGGTCGTGTCCAGGGTGTGTGTTTTCGCATGGAAACAGAGCGTGCGGCAGAAAAGCTCAATCTTACCGGCTGGGTGAAGAATCTGCCCGATGGCCGTGTCCATGCCTTGTTTGAAGGAAAACCCGAACAGGTTGATGCTGTTTTAAGGTGGTGTGAACAGGGCCCGCCCATGGCGCGGGTGGATGAGGTGATTGTTACGCAGGCACCCGTTACCGGGGCGTATGATGGTTTTGATATCCGGTATTGAGTCGGGTAAGATCAAGAAACCCCAACTTAACAGGCCGTATGAATCAATGAGGCCTGGATTTGTTGAATTCGTGATGAGGGCTATAAATGTCACCCCTTAAATAAAATGGAACAAACTGCCTACAGAAATACATTGTATCTAATATTGAGAGCTTTCTCAAATTTCCTGGCAGTCTCTTTCCCGATAGGTCGTTTACCATTTTCCATTTCCGAAATGTGCCGCTGAGGGATGCCGGTAAGTTCTGAGAGCTGTTTTTGTGTTAGACCCTCTTTTCCTCTTGCTCCGGCAAGACAAGCCCCGGGCAATTGTTCGTCGGAATACGAAAAACATTCCCTCCAAGGCACAGCATCAGAGACATCAACAAAACCCAAGGATTTTAGTAGTTCAACGGCGTCATTACGCCTTCGCGAAGGGCCTAAGAAATGCAACTCCACAGAGTCTGCTTCAATAGGGTGCTTTTTCATGAGTGCCCGCATAATTCACCTCTACCAATTTAATTTTTTTATCTTTCATTTCCCAAACCGCCACATAGGTTGGCCTGCCTTTTTTAAGATGGCAGTGGTGGAAATTTTTTCCAAGAACGCTATAGTTCGGCCAGTTACCACGTATTGGACCGTTGATTTCAATTTCCAAGAGTAAGGCTACAAGCCTTTTCTTGACAGATTCTGGTAGCTGTGCGATCTGTTTTTGCACTCTTTTGGTTGTGGTCACCGTCCATTTCATCTATTAAATATACCTATTATTGGTATTAAGTCAAGGGGCCATTTTGTCTGGATATTCGACATAAGATTGACCGGCAAAGCAGCCCCGTTTTTGCTCCGGAGAGTAACTTTATATAGCCACGGATAAAAAAATATGAAAAGATCAGATATGTCTAAAATTGGCCGAAATGCTCCCTGCCCATGCGGAAGTGGAAAAAAATACAAAAAATGCTGCCTCCCCGGTAAAAAAGGAAAAGGCCAGCGTTCTTCCGATGTCCGGTTTGTGCCGGTGTTTACCGAACTGGATCAACTGTCCAACAGTGTTATGGACCTTATAAAAGAAGGCAGATTGGATGAAGCGGAATCCGTGTCAAGGAGATTATTAGCGGAATACCCCGATCAGATCGACGGACTGGAACGTTTGGCCCAGGTCCATGAGGCCAGGGGGGAAAGTGGAAAAGCGGTTGAGTATTACCATAAAGCCGCAGATTTTGCTAAAATCATGCCCGGCTTTGATCAGCAAAGTGTAAAAATGTATCTTGATTTTGCGGATCAAGTAAAACCAAAAAAAGAAGAACCAAAGTAAATCACGCAACATTTTCAATCCGACAACATAATGACACCAACATGACAACATATAAAATCCTTACGGATAAATTCCGCCCTGACTTATTGAGAAGTTACTTTAAATCTACCAACATCCGTGTTCACCCGGCAGCATTGAGGAGGCAAAAACAAGATGACTAAAACAGGCAAAGAAGACACAGACATCGCGGCTGCGCTGGATTTTATCAACGAACGGGTTGTAACGATAGTTTATAAGGGGTCGATCGAAATCGGAGACTATGTCATAGAAAAGTTTTTTGAAAACAACATTGATCTGGCGGTATCTAAAAATCGCTACAAATCAATGAGTTTTCAAAAACTCTGTAAGCATCCCGACCTTTCCGTTTCATCGGCCAATTTACGGCGGATGGTCAGAACAGCGGCCCAGGAAAAGTTTTTTTTACAAAATGACATCCCGGTCAATCGAATGAAATACAGCCAAAAGGTTGAATTGATCTGGCTTGCAAATAACGATGACAAGCTCGCGCTGGCCCGTCTGTGTGTGGGCAAGTCAATAAGCGTCCGCGCGCTGAGGGCAAGGATCGAATCCCTGCCGGAAAAACAGATACCGGCCACAACCAGGGTCAGGCGATTTATAGACCGGGCCGTGCGCTGGATGGAAAACCAGCCCGTAAAAGAGATGGCTTTAACCGGGGAAATCGCGGGGCAAATGGAAGCGGGTGACAGGGAGGCCCTGGTGAACAGGCTGACCCGGCTTGAAGTCGATATGAAACAAATGGGAGAACTTGTCGATCACCTCAAAGCCGTGCTCGGGGCAGATTATAGTGAATCAGGGGGCGGTGAGGGCGAACCCGGCTCATACGGGGATTCGGGTGAGGCCGCATCAGGTGGCGTCCCTGAGCCTGCGCCCGGGGAAGAAGACGGGCTCGTGGCCGATGAAAATAACGGGGAACTTTTCTGATATTGACTCAGGCCGAACTATTGCCCGTGTTCCATTTTGCGGAAAATCAGCTTGGATGACATAAAAAAGAGGCTGGGGAAGGAGCCGGTTTTTTCCCGGGGCAACCTTTTTATCACACGATTACAGGTAAACTGCTAGTTTATA
>JAADHK010000084.1 GCA_013151835.1 Deltaproteobacteria bacterium | reverse complement strand
AAGACACAGTTTCTTTCCCCCCGAATCATATAATCACTAATCAAGGTTTGACCCCGCGCTCGCACGCATAGCGTAAGGCAAGAGGGAGGCAAATGGTATTTTCACGCGATAATGAGACAAAGGCGATAATCGCTACGATTAAAGAGGGGGCCGACCCCGTAACATACGAATGCAACATCCTTGCTTGCAACAACCCGATTTGTACCTGCGGCAGCGTGTATATTACATTTTCTCCTTTAAAACAAATAGATGTCAATTGCCGGATATCGTCTTATCAGGTCGATATCAACGTTAAGGCAAAAACCCTGGCATATCAGGATGAGAAAAAGATACCCGAAGATCAACTGCGGTTCGCCCATACCGTGCTCACCCAATTGGATGAGGATGATTTCCGTTTTCTGTGGGAGATATATTTCAACTTCAAGAATGAAATAACTGAAAAGGCCGCCATTGATGCCATTGATGCGTATTTCGACTACGGGGAGGTGGAGAGCCAGGGTTTGATGTCTGCATACAACGATGTCCTGCCCTATGGGGAACACCTGTTGTTTACGATAAATGACATTACCTGCGTTGTTTTTGATCAATACTGCCTGTTACCCAAATGCTCCTGTACGGATACGACGCTGACCGTATTCCGTTCGGAGGAGAGTGAAAAACCGGTAAAAGAGCTATGCACTGTGGCGTTAAGCTATCGCAAAAAAAACTGGGAATTGCTTGAAGGCCAATCGTTTTTAGTTTCGGTGGCAACCGTACGGACAGCCATAGAGAAACAGATTCCGGATTTTTATCAAAAGCTTGCCAAACGGCATATGAGGTTGAAAGGGATCTATGCCCATTGCAAAAAACGGCATTATGCGAACGTGCTGAAGTCTGCCGAGTCCAAAGTCGGCCGGAACGATCCCTGCCCATGTGGAAGCGGAAAGAAATATAAAAAGTGCTGTTTGAAAAAGGAAAAGTGATTTCGTCAGTTCTAATGAGGAATCGATCAAGTTCACGTTGGCCGCAGGTGAATGTGTCGACCTCATGCGTTCGCTACAACTTTTCGATGCGCAACGCCAGCGTCATGATTCATCAAAAAATGTCAAGACAATTTAACGGGATGACGGACTTTTTACGACGCCATCAATATTAGCATGACTTTCTGGGTTGAATAACGCTGTCAGTGGACGAATCATGTGCGTCGTTGTTGTAATCCAGATGCATCAGCAGATCCGACCGCCCCACCAGCTCACGCACACTTCGCATACCAAATCTTTTAAGGATGCCAATTAATTCTATTCGCCAGGCATTGTAAAGATTGATGATCCTCTGGGTTCCCCATTCCAGTTCTATTTGAGGCGCCAGTCCCGGGTCGGTTGTTGCAATACCTCTGGGGCATCCTCTTCCGGCTGAGCATCGCGTGCAGCGGACACATCCAAGGGATATCAATTCAGCGGTTCCGACAACAACCCCGTCCGCGCCAAGGGCAATGGCTTTGGCGATGTCATAGGCGGTCCGGACGCCGCCGCTGGCGATAAGAGCGACTTTATCCCGGGCGCCTTCGTCCACCAGGAATTTGTGGACTTTTGCGACAGCGTATTCAATGGGCATGGCGATATTTTTTTTGGCAATGTCCGGCGCCGCGCCGGTGCCGCCGTAACCGCCGTCCAAATGGATGATGTGAGTCCCGGCGGAATAACTTCCCACGGCGACCATATCAACATCGGTCGGCGTGGAAACTTTAGTCGAAATCAGGGCGCGCCGGTTGATATGCTTTATCCAGTCGATGTGTTTCATGTGGTCTTCAATTGAATAGACACTGTGAAACGGGAATGGGGAAAAAAGAGAAATCCCGACAACCGATTCACGGATTTTTGAAACCGCAGGCGTATTTTTATCACCCAGCAAATGCCCGCCAAGACCCGGTTTTGCACCCTGGGCATACTTGAATTCCACAATGGGAACCCGCTGGATGGTTTCTTCGCGAACACCGAAAAGACCCGTGGCAACCTGGGTAATCATGTGATCATCATAGGGTCTCATCCGCTCCATGTATCCGCCTTCACCGGAACAGGAGAATATATTCCAGGCGACCGCAGCCCGGGCTTTTGAAAGTTGTGTAACATTACTCACCGATCCGAATGACATACCGCCGCCATACCAGGGCACGTCAATTTTAATGCGGGGACGGCCGTCATCCCTGCGGTTTAAAATAATGCTGGTGTCTATTTCATCATCTGCCAGTTCCACCGGCGGTTTTTCAGGAAATTTAAAGCGGATGCGGTCGAATCCGCCCCCGGAATTACCGCAATGGTAATCATATTCATATGCTTCAGATGGCGGCGCACCGGTTTCCGCCATTCTCCAGGTGGCCAGCAGCATATCGGCCGGCCAGCGATAGTCACCTAAGGCCTCTATCATAGGATTTTTGACCATGCGCAAGGCCTTTTGAGGGCATTGCGGGATGCAGAAATGATCTGTTTTTTCGCAGGCCTCACCAGTGCACAGATAGCTTTTGGGCATGGCAAAATATTTATAGCCGGGTTTCAATACATGAACACCATATGGGCAGATTTCTGCGCACTTGCCGCATTTGATGCAGTCATCACTTCGATGGATGATATATTTTGCTATCTCATTTCGATAACGGGACGGGGCCGGTTTAATCTCACGGCTGATTTCAACCTGCGGCACACGCGTTTTTAACGTGTTTGCCGGCAGGATATCCTTAAACTCTTTTTTTTGAACCGAAAAGCGTTCCAAAGATTTCCTCCTCAAGTTCTTCAAAAAACATTGCCCGCCCAACATCACCACGAAGACGGCGGGCCTCACGCATTCCCATGGCGCCCATTAACTCGATCAATTGCAGATGCCAGGCGGCAATCAGGTTGCGCATCCGCCCAACGCCATACTCAAAATCAATTTCTTCCAGCCTGGCGGGACAGAAAATACCGGGTTTGCAGGTTTCACACAGGTGGCATTCCAGTGAAATGAGCAGCGGCAGATATGTGGATATTAAATCGGCGCCGCAAAGGAGCGCCTTGGCCATGTGTTCCGGCAGGGCAATGCCGCTGCCTGCAATGACCGTCACTTCGTCCCTGATACCGTCTTTAATCAGAGTGGTATGGATTTCCCGAATCATCTCCTTGACAAATCGGGGTTTTGCCAATTTTTCATTTTTTGGGCCGATCTCATCACCATTAAAGTCGGCAATCACGTGAATGACTTCAACGCCTGCGGCTGCCAGCTCAACAGCCCGTTGTACGCCGGTTGCATCCAGATTTACCCGAATAGATATCACCAATTCGGGAATAGTTTTCTTTAATTCTTTAATTCGGTCAAGCACCGCATCATTGTCCGGTATTTCAACCATCCGGGTTTTGCTTAAAATCTCTATCGGGGGCTCCGGAGCATCAGGGTTTAAGTGAAATGCAATGTGCGGCAGGTACTTGTCGATATCCGCCATCTGGCTTTCATTGACGGCCCCGGGCCACTTGGCTGAATCAATGATGGCGATCAGGTCAGTGAACCTGACCGCTTCAATAATCAAAGGCTCCAGCCGGGCCAGGGTGTATTCGGCCGGATTCATGTCCACAATCATGGGCATGGGGATATCGACTATTGAAGACGGAAAAACGGTTTTTTTGTTTTCATCAAATTCAAGGTATGATGGTTTTTTCCCGATATCCACGGAAGTGCTGATATATTCGCGGCCGTGTATGCCGTCTCGTGTAGGCCGGACAATTTCCGACATGTCGGTCCACATGGCGTCAAATCCTTGGCCGGCGAATTTCCCCCGGTAGCCCGCGCCCGATACCGGGACGGCGGCGGTTTCTGCCTGCTGCCAGGTAATATGGATGATTTCAGGGGTCCAGTAATGGTTTCCCAGCCGCTGGTATTCCGAATTTATGGTCAGGCAGAGCAGGTCTTTGGTGCAGTTCTGAACGCAGGAGAAACAGCCCATGCATTCGAAAAAAAGAAAATCAAAATATTTAAGATTCCTGATATACTCGGCCTCTTGCCGGTGGCGATCATAGACACATGCTTTTTTCACACAATTGTGACACCGGGCACAGTCCTCACGCCAGTCCACGATACCGTATTTCCCAATACGCGGCAGGCGGGGAGGGACAGGGGTAGTTTTAATATGATATTTTTCCGGCATTTTTTACAGCTCCGACTTGGCAATGATTTCAGGTACCATATTTTCCCTGCCTCCGGAAAGAATATGGATGCCTTTCACGCCTTCCATCGCCTTGATTTTTTTAATGATTTCAATACAGATGGCCAGCCCCTCTTTTTGTTGGGCGGCCGCGTCGCCTGCTTCCTTTAATCTCGAAATGATGCTGTCCGGAATAAACAGGTCCATATATTTTTCTCTTAGGGCTTCTGCTTTTTCGGCGCTTTCAAGGGGCATCACGCCCGGCAGGATAGCTGTTTTTTTAGTAAGTTCCCGGCTGCGGGCCTGTTCAAGCCAGTTTTCAAATGTTTCAATATCAAACACGGCCTGGGTCTGGATAAACCCGGCGCCGGCTTCCACCTTTTTGGCCAGTCGCATGATATTGAGTTCCATGGGTTTCATGTCCGGGCCGGCCACGGCGCCGATAAGAACAGGGAAATCACCTTTGATTTTTGTGCCGTCCAGGAGAACTCCTTTATCGCGCATTTGTTTCACGGCGGCAATGAGCTGGACAGAGTCAATATCATAGACATTCGCGGATTGAGAACTTTTGGTCAAAGTCTGATGATGGCCTGACAGACACAGAACATTCCGGATACCGAGGGCAGCCGCTCCCAAAAGATCAGACTGGATGGCGATGCGGTTCCTGTCCCGGGTAACCATCTGGTACACCGGTTCCACGCCGGCTTTAAGCAGCGCCAGAGATCCAGCAAGACTTGATAATACCGGGCCATGGGGGTTATCCGCCACATTCACGGCCGTAACCTTGTCTTTAAAGGAAGCGGCAATTGCTTCAATCTCCGAAATATCGGTACTTGCCCGGGGAAGAAATTCAGCCGTAACGATAAAGTCGCCGGCGTCTATCTTTTTTGCGAGTTGGCTTTCATGGGTCATGTGTATCTCCTCTAATCTCTAAGAAAGATCCTTTTTCAGCTGTTCAAGCGCTGTAGTGATCTGTTTAATACCTTCATTATTTTTCCGGATCACGATCATGCGGCCTTTGCCCAATCCAATCTCTTCGAGCATGGAATCAACTGCTTCCGCTCTTTTTTTAGCCCTGAGATTCCCTTCAAGAAAGTGACATTCATTTTGCCCGCAGGTAACGAGTATAACGCCGTCAGCACCGTTTTCAAATGCTTTCAGCAGGTAAAGAAGATTCACCTTTCCGGAGCACGGCAGGCTGACTGTGTTTACTTCATCTTTTTCATTGTTGCTGATGTTTTGCTTGAGCGCGTTGGCGTCAAGACTGTTTGAGCAGTAAAATATGCAAATATTCATTATCCATATCCGGTTTTTTTTAAATTCTGTGATCCTCACGAATGATGACGCGGCACCCGCCATCCAGGCTGGTTTCCCAGTTTTTGGGCGGTGCGATTTTCTTCAGCCGGTCCAGTTGCCCGATACCTTTTAATCTCTGATAGATAAGCTGCCACGCACACGGCCGATCCGGACGCACTTCGCAACGATCTTCACGGGAACCGCCACAGGGACCGTTTAACATATGTTTGGCGCATCGGGTAATCGGACAAATCCCGCCATATTGATGTAATACGCAGGCGCCGCAGGCAGCACATTTTTCCGTCCAGATACCTCTTTCTTCAAGAACACCGATAAATTCGGTGTTAAGACCGGCATAGACCGGTTTTTCAAGAAATCGTTCCGCAATGGCCTGAACACCGGCGCCGCATCCTAAGGAAAGAACCACATCGTTTCTTTCAATGGCTTCCGTGGCCTGTTCGATGAATACATTGTCACACTGGCGTTCAATCGTCAGTTCCTCGATTTCAAAATCAAGCTTTCGTATATTGGAAGCGATTCTCAGCGCCGACGAGATGATGCTTACTTCACGCTCTCCACCGGCCAGGCAAACGGTCACGCATGTGCCGCATCCCAGTACCAGGATTTTTTTATGGCCGTTTAATATTTCAACAAGTTCGGGTATTGTTTTTCTTTCCGCTACTATCATGGACGAATCTCCTGTTCTGTTATTCCCTCCGGCATCGCTTCCGGGGCTGCATCGGCCTGCTTACAAGGATTGGGCCCGAGTTCACGAACGGTTTTAATCATATCCTCCACCAGTCCAACAAAAATCCCGGGGTCTGCCGCGCCCAGGTTGACCATTCGAAGACGCTCGCTTTCAAACCCGGCTTCGGCCAGTATCTGTCGGGCATAATTAACCCGGCGTTTTGCCAGAAAATTACCTTCACTAAAATGGCAGCTTCCTTCTTCACATCCGGCAACAAGCACGCCATCGGCCCCGTTTTCAAATGCTTTCATGAAATGCTCCACTTCCAGTCTGCCGGTACAGGGGGTGCGAATGATTCGAATATTTGTGGGGTACTGAAGTCTCATGGAACCTGCCAGGTCCGCAGATGAATACGCTCAGTAATGACAGCAAAAGGCGATAATTTTGGGCTCAAATAATTTTGGATTCATGTTTTTTTCTTTTTTTTAATTGATGCTTAGCCATCCGGTTGCTTTCACGAAATCATTAAAATTAATATTTCCTTAAATAGAAGCGGGATGACGACTTCAGTTAGCCAGTTTTTTGTTAAAGCCGAAAAGCTCATCCATCATTATATTAAAATGTTTTGTCTCAAAATGATTCACCCGGATCGCATGGGCAGGGCATTCCGACGCGCATATCCCGCATCCCATGCATTTGGCAGCGGCAATCTCGCTCTTATGATCTTTATTTATAAATGGGGCGCCATAGGGGCATGCATGAACACAGGTCATGCAGGAAATACACTTACTCTGGTCCACCCTGGAAACCTGGGCGCCCACTTCGAGATGGGTCTTCGACAGTACGGTGGCTGCGCGTGCGGCCGCTGCCCGGGCCTGGGAAATATTTTCATCCATGAATTTGGGTGAATGGGCCAGGCCGCAGAGAAAAATCCCCTCATTGGCAAAATCCACCGGACGCAGCTTCAAGTGGGCTTCTACATAGAAGCCGCTGTCATTAAGGGGAACTTTGAGCATGTCTGAAAGTTTCCGGTTATCCGGCAACGGCACGATACCGGTGCTCAACACCACCTGGTCGGTTTCTATTTCAATGGGTTCCGGAAAATCCGGGCTGTCGAGAAAGACGACAAGACCGTTGTCGTTTGTCACCACAGGCGGTTTTTTTTCATCATAGCGGATAAATACCACGCCTGCCTGACGGGCCTTGAGGTAGTATTTTTCCCGGAAGCCATAGGTTCGGATGTCCCTGTACAGGACAAAGACATTGGACGCCGGGCTTTGTTTTTTTATCTCCAGGGCATTTTTGATTGCCATGGAACAGCAAAGGCGGCTGCAGTATTCCCGTTCGCTGTTGCGTGAGCCCACGCACTGGATCATTGTTATGTTTTGGGTTATATTTTGGGCAGCGGTTTTGAATGTCTTTTCGTGGAGTTGCTTTGAAAGCGCCCGCTGTGTGATCACATCATCGGATTGTGTTGCCAGAAATTCGGTGGTTTCCGCCGGGGCCGCGCCGGCAGCCACGATGACCGCGCCGCAGAGGACGTTCACGTCGGACACATTTTTGGTCAATCTGATGCTGAATTTTCCCACATGGCCGGCAATACCCGCGACTTGGGTTTCCATATGCAGGTTTATGCGGGGATGCTTTTTCACCCGTTCAATGAGTTGTTTTGTAAAGGCACTGATATCATTGTGTTCGAGGGTTTGGTGAATGGTCAGCAAATGGCCGCCGAGCTGTTCGGTCCTTTCCACAAGATGTACGACAAATCCCTGATCAGCCAGCGACAGGGCCGCTGTCATGCCGGAAAGCCCGCCGCCGATCACAAGTCCGGCCTGCTCGATAGCAAGGGATTCCCCGATTTGCGGCGAAAGCAGGCGCGCCCTGGCAATGGACATGCGGGTAAGTTCGATGGCTTTTTCGGTTGCCGTCTCCGGCTCGGAAGCATGCACCCAGGAACATTGGTCCCTGATATTTGCCAGGTCAAAAAGGTAGGGATTCAGGCCGGCTTCACGTAAGGTTTCCCGGAACAGGGGCTCATGTGTGCGTGGTGTGCAGGAAGCCACAACAATGCGGTTTAATCGATACTCGCTGATTGCTTTTTTGACATCAGACAGATTGGCATCAGAGCAGGCATACATGGTATGGGTAGCAAGGATCACATCAGGGTCACCGGAAATCGCTTCGGTCAGCTTTTTTACATCCACGACGGAGGCGATGTTTGTCCCGCAATGGCATACAAACACCCCGATTCTGGGCGTTTCATCCGTTATGTCATGTTCTTCAGGATATGCTCTTTTTGTCACCAGGGTATCCCGTTCCCGGGCAAGCAGTTCCATGGACATGGCGGCGGCTGCGCTGGCCTGGGTAACGGTCTCGGGAATATCTTTGGGCTCCTGAAAAGCACCGGCAACAAACACTCCCGGCCGGGAAGTTTCAAGGGGGGCCAGACGGTCGGTTTTGCAGAATCCGTATTCGTTAAGCTGGATTCCTAATCGGGAGATAGTGCCTGATACAGTCGGTTTTGGATCCATGCCCACGGATAGCACCACAAGGTCAAATTCTTTTTCTTCGGAAGCAAGGGCGTCATTGATAAAGCGGAGTCTTAAGTCTTTTGTGCCGGGGATCTCAACAATTCGTGAGGGCATGCTCTTCACATAGTGGATGTTCTCCTTGCGTTTCGCCCGTTCATAATACTGGTCAAAGCCTTTGCCAAAAGCGCGGATATCCATATAGAAGATGGTGACATCCAATCCGTCTACATGTTCGCTGGCAACCATGGCCTGTTTGGTGGTTGCCATGCAGCATATCGATGAACAATACTCATTGCATTTTGAATCCCGCGATCCCACGCACTGAATAAAGGCGATGCATTTGGCCTCTTTGCCGTCGGACTGACGGACCACATGCCCCTCATAGGGTCCGGCTGCTGAAAGCAGACGTTCAAACTGAACACTGGTGAGAACATTGGCATACCGGCCGAAACCGTATTCGCCCTTGGCATCTGCCTGGAACTCCTTGAAGCCGGGCGCAAGGATGATCGACCCCACGTCAAGGGGAATGATTTTTTCCTGCATGTTATGATCAATGGCTTTTTTTTCACAGGCGTCTACACACAATCCGCATTCAGAGCAAAGTGCGCAGTTCAGGCAGCGTTCGCATTCGGCAAGGGCTTCTTCTTCGGAAAAACACATTTCAATTTCCGAAAAATCGTTGACACGTTGGGAAACCGGCAGTTCGTTTGCAATGGCCCGCGTCTTTTTTTCAATATTTTTTTCTAAGGGCAAGAGGTCTTCGGGTATCGGTTCGATAAAATCCTCAAAATAAGGCGTATCAGCATTGATTCCGTGAATATATCTGTCAATGGATTCCGCTGCCCGTTTTCCCGCGGCAACCGCTTCAATCACGGTGGCCGGACCGGTAACAATATCGCCGCCGGCAAAAACTCCAGGATGCTCTGTTAAGCAATTGTTATCGGCAATAAGGTTGCCCCATTTATTAACCTTTAAATCAGGAGCAGAATCAGACAGGCGGGTATCCGGCTGGCTGCCGATCGCTAAAATGACCGTATCCGCGGCCATTTCAAATTCAGAGCCGTCAATGGGAATCGGTCGGCGGCGACCGGAATCATCCGGCTCACCCAGCTTCATGCGAATACATTTTACTTTATCAAGTTTGCCCGTGCCGTTGCCGATAAATTCAACCGGGTTTGTCAAAAATTCAAAATTTACGCCTTCTTCCACGGCATGATCTATTTCTTCTGCAATGGCGGGTAATTCTTTTTTGCTCCTGCGGTAGACAATCGTGACTTTCTCAGCCCCCAGACGAATGGAGGAACAGGCGGCATCCATTGCCACATCACCGCCGCCGACAACAATGACATGACCTTTAAGTTCGGGTTTATTGACGGAAGCGCTTGCCCGGTATAAAAATTCAAGGCCCTGTTCAACCCCTTCAAGATCATCGCCTTTTACCTGCATTGACGTGCTTTTTTGTGTGCCGATACCTACAAAAACCGCGTTAAACTCTTCCTGTAATTTTTCAAAAGAAATGTCTTTTCCAATGCGGCAGCTATAAACAAAGGTAACGCCTTTTCTCCGGATCAGCTCCACTTCATAATCAAGGATATTCACCGGAAGCCGGTAATCTGGAATCCCCCATCGAAGCATGCCGCCGGCAGCAGGCGATGACTCATAAACCGTCACGGCATATCCACGGTCAGCCAAATCCTGGGCTGCGGTCAGGCCGGAAGGACCGGCGCCGATCACCGCCACTTTTTTGGCATCGGCTGCCGGGGATTTTTCTTCAGGAAGGGATATTTCGCCTGATTCGATCATCTCCATCTCTTTGTCAGAGGCAAATCGTTTCAACTGGCGGATGGCAACCGGGGAATCAACATTGCTCCGGGTACAGGCGGCTTCACAGGGATGGGTGCATACCCGGCCGCAGATGGCGGACAACGGATTTCTCTCCCTGATGAGTTTTACCGCCTTAACATATTCTTTTTTCTTTATAAGCTGAATATAACCCTGAACGTTAATGTTTGCCGGGCATTTTATCTTACAGGGGGCATGGCCGAGTTTAAGAATCCCGGCAAGATTCGGCACTGCCTGGGGGGAATATTTGGCGATTGCCTTTCGGGTTCCAAGATCTCGATTGAACGAATCTTTGATATCAACCGGGCAGACAGAATAACAGTCACCGCAATCATTGCATATCGTTGGATCAACATAGCTGGGAGATTGTTTGACGGTTGCCGTGAAATGGCCTGGCGCACCCTCTATTTTCATCAATTCTGAATAAGTTATGATTTCAACATTCAAGTTTCGGGCGCATTCCACCAGCTTGGGGGAGACAATACAGGTCGCGCAATCGCCTGTGGGAAATGTTTTGTCCAGATGGGACATTATTCCGCCAATGGCCGCCGAACGTTCGATCAGATAAACCTTGAAACCGGAATTGGCAAGGTCCAGTGATGCCTGCACACCGGCAATACCACCACCCTGCACCAGCACTGCTCCGATATTTTTATTTTCCGTATTTGGCATAATGTTATTCACTTCCCTCAAATTTTACATTTTTACGCATACCCTAAGCAGCTGCTTTCACTGAATTGATAATATTTAACGGCGATACCACAAGCTTGTTTAATCCAAGGGCCTCGGCAGGGATGCCAAGGCACAGGCCAATCAATTGGGTAATATACAGAATCGGCATGTCATAGCGTCTGCCGGTTTGCTTTTTAATATCAATCTGCCTTAGATCCAGATTCACCTGGCACAACGGGCAGGCCACGGCCATGCATTGGGCGCCGGCCGCCTTTGCCATTCCGATAATCGAATCCGACAATCCGACCACGATATTGGACTTTGTGGTCAAAGAAAGGCTGTTGCCGCAGCATTGTGTTTTGCTTGGCCACTCAAGACTTTCACCGCCCAGGGCCGATATCAGTTTGTCTAAAGAGGTTGGATTTTCCGGGTCATCAAAATTGGTCACTTCAGGGGGGCGTACCAGCAGACATCCATAATAGGATGCAATTTTAATCCCGTTCAATGAGCGCGTCAGCTTTGATTTAAGCTTTTCCAGTCCATAGTCTTCAAGAAGGACTTCCACCAGGTGACGGACCTTTACCGAGCCGTCATAATCCCGTCCAAGGGCATCTCCCACTTTTTCGCGCATCTCCGGATGATTTAATACCTCGTAATTGGCCATTTTCAGGCGGCTGTAACAGGCCGCGCAATTAACAACCATATCGAGTCCCATATCCTGCGCTAAAACAAGGTTTGCCGCCGGAAGAGAAGCCGCCAGCACGCGACCTGACTGATGCCCCGGCGTTGCCCCGCAGCATGTCCAGCCGTCTATTTCAATAAATTCAATGCCCAGCGCTTTTGCAACCGCCAAACTTGAGCAATGCTGGTCGCGGGCGGAAGATTCCGATGAACACCCGGGGTAGTAAGCGTATTTCATTTCAGCCTTCCTTGTCTTGACTGGCTTTTTTAAAAATTCTTTTAACGATTTTCCGGTTGGCACTCCATGACGGCAGTATTGCGATTTTTTTCTTAAGAAATATCAGCGGAAGCTTGTCCGTATCCTGAGCATAGGAGGATGTGCCGATCTTATACATTGCCATCAGGCCCAGA
>JAADHK010000083.1 GCA_013151835.1 Deltaproteobacteria bacterium | reverse complement strand
GGAAGATTGCCCTCGGCAAAATTTTCGCAATTGGCGGGCCTCCCCGTAGCGCAGCTTCGGCAGGGCGGGGATATGCCCCTGGCCTCGCAGGCAAGTCCGGGGTTTACGGTTACCCGGTCACCGGGTGAAAATTGCGTGACATCCGGCCCGGTTTCGACGATTTCGCCCACCATTTCATGGCCGATGATGCAGGGAAAAGATGTGAATGGCGATGCGGTTGGAGAGTCGTGGAGCCTGATGAGATTCAAATCGCTTCCGCAGAACCCGCAGGCCAGGGTTTTTATCTTCACCCAGTCAGGGGCGCGGATAACCGGTTCCGGGATTTCGGCCAGCCGGATAGTCTTCATCGGGCCCTTGTAAAAGGCCCGGTCCCCGAATACCGCGCCAAGGCTTCTGGCTGCGATAAATCTGGCGACATTGACATTGAACTCAAGGGCTTTCATGCTTCCTCCTTTACGGTTTCATGCGGGGAAACGGATGGAGAACACGGTTTGTTCGCGCAACCAATGTTCTTTTTATTATTATGAACCTTAACTCATAAATGTCAATAAATTTTTTATTATATAAAAACAATTAATTGTGCTTTTAACATGAATTATAATTCATATTATTTTGCATTGACATATTCCCTGTTTTCTTTATAGAATGTAAAAAATCGGCACTGTTATGATACCGGCACGGAATAATGTGGGGGAATAAAAATGGCAAATGTAAGGACCCCGAAACAGGACAGGGGAATTGCCACCAGAAATCGGATCATGAAGGCGGGGTTCGCCCTTTTTGCACAAAACGGCATCCACGGCACCAATTCTAAACAGATAGTGGAGCGGGCCGGGGTTTCAATCGGCACTTTTTATTCGTATTTCAGAAACAAGAAAAAACTGCTTGTGGAGATTCTGGATGATTTCCTGGACCGGGTATTTCTGACCATCTGGAAGGGGATGGAGGGGCACGCCGTAAACGCGCTGGGCCGTGATGAAATCCGGTTGATTATTGAAAACGTGTTTAAGGCATATGAGATTGCGCCGGCGTTTCTGGGCCAGACCCACGTTCTGCGCTACTCGGATCCGGAAATCAAACGCTGCTATGACCGGGAGAGGGACAGGGAGGTCACGCAGATCCGATACCTTCTGGACAGCAATAAAAACCGGATGCGGGTGCGTGACCCGTTCGCCGCCGCAGTGGTCATCCACAACGCGGTTGAAAGCGTCGCCCATACCGCCATGTTTCTTGGCCCGCCCGTGGACAAGAACCTGCTCATGGATGAACTTGCGGATATGATATTCAGCTATCTGCTATAGCCACCGCTGGCAAGCCTACTTTGTTAATGGAAAAACGCCGGCGCCGGTGGTCCCCGGCTCAATAAAAAATTGATGATAGCTACAGCCAAAAGGAGGCTCTATGAGCGACGTCGAAAATAATCCCGCCACAACGGAAACAAAACAAACTCCGGATACGGCCGCCATCGATCAGGCCGTTGCCCACATAAACCACCTGGTCGAAACCACGGTGGAATACGGCGCCATTACCATCGGAGATTACGTTCTCGATACGTTCTTTGACGGCGACATCGAACTGGCGGCCGCGCGCAACAGTCAAAAGTCCGTCAGCTACCGCATGCTCAGCGATCACCCGGACCTTATGGTAAAAAAAAGCGCGTTAAATGTCATGGTGCGCGTGGCCGCGCAGGAGCGATTCCTGAAGGCCGCCGATATTGACACGAAAAATCTCAAGTACCGCCACAAGTCGGACCTGCTAAGGCTTGCCAATACAGATCAGAAAATAGAGTTGGCATTGCAGTGCATGGCAGAGGATTTGACAACCCGCGAGCTTGCAGACCGGATTACCAATATCAAGATGTTGCTCGCCGGCACTCCGGCCCCGGCCGCCCAGGTCATTGACTATGTCCGCCGGGTAGCCCGCCGGATCGGCGGCATGGAAGTCCCTGAAGCAGTTTATAACCTTGAGGCCGTTGGCTCAATGCCTGAAAAGGACCGCGATTCCCTGGCCGTAAAAACAGCGGCCATACTCGAGAACATCGAGAATGTGAGGGCATCCATACTATATTTGCGCCAGGGTATCGGCATCGAGGAACCCGGCGAAGGGGAAGGGATCGGGGAAGTTGGAGAGCCGGGTGAAGACGGTGAACCTGCGGTATCACCAGGATCATCCTATGAAGGTACGCCCTGATTCTTCTCCTTAGGATTCCACTATAGGGCTGAGATATGTGTTCACTGTCCACGCGCGTGGACAGTGAACCATAAGGTCGGCTTTATTGATCGAGGGCATACGTAAACCTGTCGATCACCTTTTTATCCCCAATCAGGGCTTTTGCCGTAATGGCATATTCGCCTTTTTCCGTCAGTTTAAGATTTGCGCCAAAGCTTTTTCCCATGGTCATGGCCATGGCTTTCTGCGTTTTTCCGTCCGGTCCCTTAACCAGATAGCCCACCGTGGCCGAGGTCACGGGCTTGCCGGTGGAATCCTTAAAAGAAACCATCAGGTGGTAGGTTCCGGCCATCTCCGGATTGTCCGGCATTTGGGCGTGCATGTCCATGACATGGTAGGCGACTTCGTATCCGTCAACGCTTGCGGTTCGGATCTGGGTTCCCATCATATTCATGTTGCCGTGGGCATTTTTGTCCATGTTCATGCCCTCGTGCATCTGGTTCTCCATGCCGCCCTGCTTCATCTGTTGTCCCATGTCCATGCCCTTGTGCATCTGGTTCCCCATACCCATGCCGCCCTGCTGCATCTGTTGTCCCGATCCCATGCCTGCCTGCATACCGTGGTTCATCCCGTTTCCGGCCATGGCGGGAAATGCGGTCATGAGGATAAAAAGCAGTGTTATTACAAATTGTCTGAAGTGGTTCATTGGTGTTCTCCTTATTATTATTGTTGTGGTGTTGTTTTCCATTTTAAAGCCCTTCATTAAAGATTATGCTTTTTCCCGCAGTCCCATTCTCTTCCAGATATCGTAAACTGCGGGTATAATAATCAAGGTAAGGATGGTCGATGAGATCAGCCCGCCCACCATGGGTGCCGCGATCCGTTTCATGACTGCGGACCCGGTCTCGGTTCCGAACATGACCGGCAGCAGGCCGATGAGGGTGGTGGCAACGGTCATGAGCTTGGGTCGGACCCGATCCACGGCCCCCTCTATGATGGCGTTGTTAAGATCGGTGGACGTGTTCATTTCACCTTCTTTCTTTTTTCGTTCATACACCTCGTCCAGGTAGACCAGCATCACCACCCCGGTTTCCGAGGCAAGCCCGGCAAGGGCGATGAATCCCACGACCACGGCCACGGACATATTGAAATTCAGCAGATAGAGCAGCCAGATACCGCCGACCAGCGCAAAGGGCAGACTACCCATCACGATACAGGCCTCGGTGACGCTGTGAAAATTAAAATAGAGCAGGATAAAGATCAGCATCACCGCCAATGGAACGATAAGATTCAGTGTTTTTCTGGCCCGCTGCATATATTCGTATTGTCCCGACCAGACAATGGAGTAACCGGCCGGAAGCTCGATTTTTTCATCCACGAGTTTTTGTGCCTTTGCGACATAAGTCCCCACATCAATTCCCCGCAAGTCCACATAAATCCAGGCGGTTTTCCGGGCATTTTCACTCTTGATGCCCGGCGGTCCCTTGTGAATAAAGATGTCGGCAAGCTGTGCCAGGGGAACCTGCGCGCCGGTGGGCGTGGAAACAAGCAGGCGTTTTAACTGCTGGAGATTGTCCCTGAGTTCCCTCGGGTAACGCAGATTCACCGGGTAGCGTTCAAGACCTTCCACGGTGGAGGTTATGTCCATTCCGCCTGCCGCGGTCTTGATGACATCCTCGACGTCTCCTATGGTCAGCCCGTATCTGGCGATTTCATACCGGTTGATTTTAAAGTCCAGATAGTTTCCGCCCGTTACCCGTTCGGAATACGCCGACAGGGTTCCGGGGATTTCCTTTACCAGCGCCTCTATTTTTTCGCCGATATTTGAAAGGACGTCTAGATCCGGGCCCATAATCTTGATCCCCACCGGTGTCTTGATGCCGGTTGCAAGCATGTCGATCCGGGTTTTAATAGGCATGGTCCACGCATTTGTCAGCCCGGGAAACTGAATCGCCCCATTCATCTCCTCAATCAATTCCTTGATGTTGATATGCCGTTCTTCCTTCCATATCCAGGAAAGTGGAGTTCTGATCCACCCGGGCCAGCCGGAAAAGAAGCGGTTGATCTTTTTTTTGCGCCATTGCCTGATAATTTTACCGTTTTTGACCTCGGGCCAGACCCATGTCAGTGGTGTTTTCAGCCAGGCAGGCCAGCCCGAGAAGAATCGTTTGACATGCACCTGCTTATATTCGATCTTTGGATTGAGCATGATGGTGGTTTCGATCATCGAAAGCGGGGCCGGATCGGTGGCGGTTTGGGCACGTCCGATTTTTCCCAGCACGCTTTTGACCTCCGGGAATGTTTTGATGATTTTATCCGTCTGCTGGATCAATTCCCTTGCCTTTGTGATGGAAATGCCCGGCAGGGTCGTCGGCATATAGAGCAGGCTCCCTTCGTTTAACGGGGGCATGAACTCGCTGCCGAGCCGGGTCGCCGGATAGTAAGTCGCGGCGAGTACGGCAAGGGCGATAAGGATCGTGGTTTTCCGCCATTTGAGCACCCATTGAATGATGGGAAGATAAAAATGGATGAAAAACCGGCTGATGGGATTTTTCTTTTCCGGCAAAATGCGTTGCGGTATAAGGACAATTACCGCGAATACGGATGCGGCGATTGCGGCGCCAAGGCTCCAGTCCGGTATGGGAAGCCCGGCGAGCCCGGCCAGAACCACAAGAAGTATCGGGCCGACGGTTGCGAAGAGCCAGATACGGATTTTGGTTTTTTTCGGCACTTCCGGATC
The DNA here is from genome assembly GCA_013151835.1 of Deltaproteobacteria bacterium. GTDB lineage: Bacteria > Desulfobacterota > Desulfobacteria > Desulfobacterales > Desulfosalsimonadaceae > JAADHK01. The sequence continues at coordinate 7,359 of JAADHK010000083.1, read as the reverse complement.
AATGGGGTTTTCGCGGACGAAAAAAAACATGAGGACCGGGACGATGGTGATGGCCAGGATCGAGGAGGAGGCCAGTGCGAATGTCTTGGTATAGGCCAGGGGTTTGAAGAGCCGGCCGGACTGCCCCTGGAGAAAAAATACCGGAAGAAATGAGACCGTTATGATCAGAAGGCTGTAGAACAGGGCCGGGCCGACCTCAACGGACGCGTCGACAATAATCTGTTGAAATGGTTTTTTCCCCCGGTCCCGCTCAAGATGCTTGTGGGCGTTTTCCACCAGCACCACGGCTGCGTCCACCATTACCCCGATGGCGATTGCAATGCCTCCAAGACTCATGATGTTGGCGTTGATCCCCAGCGGATAAATAACGAGAAAGGCCATGAGCACGCCCACCGGAATGGTGAACAGCGCCACGAACGCAGACCGGAAATGGAGCAAAAAGAGTATACAGATGATCGCCACCACACTCATTTCCTCGATCAGCTTTGATTTAAGAGTATGGATGGCCCGGTTAATCAGGCCGGACCGGTCGTAACCCGCTTCGATGGTAACACCGGGCGGCAAGCCCTTTTGCAGATGGGCGAGTTTCTCTTTAACCTTTTGGATGACTTTAAGAGAGTTTTCGCCGAAACGCATAACAATAACGCCGCCGGCGGCTTCGCCTTCACCGTTCCAGTCCAGAACTCCCCGCCGCAGCTCGGGGCCGAGATGAATATTCGCGATGTTTTTAAGCAGGATCGGGGTACCGTTGTCATCCACGCCCACCGCAATCGAGGCCAGATCATCAAGAGAGCGGATATAGCCCAGGCCCCGGACCATGAATTCGGTCTCGGCCATTTCAATAAGCCGACCCCCCACATCGTTGTTGGACCGCTGAATCGCGTGTTTGACCTTGCTCAGCGGAATGTTGTACGCCAGCAGCTTGTTGGGGTCGACTTCCACCTGGTATTGTTTTACAAAACCTCCGATGCTCGCCACTTCGGCAACGCCCGGCACCGTCGTCAGCTCGTAGCGCAGAAACCAGTCCTGGATACTGCGAAGCTCTGCCAGGTCATGTTTGCCGGATGAATCCTTTAACACGTATTCGTAAACCCAGCCGACCCCCGTGGCATCAGGTCCTAACCGCGGCGTCACCCCAGCGGGCAGCTGGTCCGCCACGGCGTTTAAGTATTCTAAAACACGGGAGCGTGCCCAGTACAGGTCGGTGCCGTCCTCAAAGATGATGTAGACAAAGGAGAAACCGAAAAAAGAATAACCCCGAACTGTTTTGGCATAGGGAACGCTCAACATGGTTGTGGTCAGGGGGTAGGTGACCTGATCCTCAACGACCTGGGGACCCTGGCCGGGATAATCGGCGAAGATGATGACCTGGATATCCGACAGGTCGGGTATGGCATCCACCGGGATCACCTTTAACGCCAGGATACCGCCCGCGATCACAAATAGCGTGGCAAGGATCACCATGAATTTATTGTGTATGGACCATTCTATTATTTTTTCAATCATCTGAAAGTTCCTTTTGCGATGCGCTTATTTCATATCCTCAAAAAACGGATTGTTTTTCGAGGTGTCGCCAACGTCGTCAAAAAAATTCGACGCGGGGTCGGGCGCGACTTCGGCCTTTTTGCCACTTTTTTTAGCATCCATCATCTTTGAAACAGCCTCTCTTAATTTGGATTCGGAATCGATCAGGAACTGCCCCGAAGTCACGACGGTTTCACCCTCCGCAAGCCCGGTCAGTATTTGGATTTTTCCGTTATCCAGCGGCATGCCGAGGGTCACCTCCCTTGGCGCGAACTTGTTGCCCGGCCGGGTGACAAACACGATATTCCGCTCGCCGGTCCGCAACACCGCTTCGTCGGGGATCTGAATCCCGACTTCTCCGCCGCTGGTATCTATCCGGATATTTGCGTACATATCGGGTTTCAGCAGAATATCCGGGTTGTTGAATACAAGCCGAACCACGACATCGCGGGTTTTTTTCTGGAGATAGGGATAAACATATACGATCTTGCCGACATAGCGTTTGCCCGGCATGTACGGCAGGGTCATTTCCGCTGTCTGGCCGGTATGAACTGCCTCAAGTTCGTACTCGTAGATGTGGACGTCAATCCACACGACCGAGAGGTCGGCGATTTCATAAACAATGGCGCCGGCCTTCACATAACCGCCTTCAAAGGCTTTTTTCTCAATGACCACCCCGGCAAACGGCGACCGGATGGTGAGGGTCCGGAGAACCGCGTTCTTTTTTTCAATGGTTTTGATTTCAGACTCTCCGAGATCATAGTACAGAAGTCTGAGCCTGACGGTGTTTAACATCCTGGCGTTTGATCTGCTCGGGTTGTTCTCGTTGTTTTGATACGCTTCAAGATAATCCTGCTGGGCTGTGATCAGTTCCGGGGAATAGATGGTGAACAGCGGCTCTCCTTTTTTAACCGGCTGGCCCTTGAAATCGATGTAAAGACGTTCAATCCATCCGCTGAATTTGGGATTAATACGGGTCACACGCGTTTCATCATAGGTGATATGTCCGTAGGTCCGAAGCGTGTGCGTCAACGGCCCTTTTTGGACAATTGCCGTGCGTATCCCCATGTTCTGCTGGGTTGTCGGGTCGATTGAGATATCGCTTCCCCCGGCGGCAGCGTCTTCATAGACCGGAACGAGGTCCATGCCCATGGCGCTCTTCCCCGGCTTGTCGTAAATTTCCGTGGGATTCATGGGCGCGCGCCAATAGGCGATTTTGCGTTCACCGGTGTTTGCCGCGGCCTTTGTTTCCATTTGCTTTTTTCCCGGCTTTTTACCCTTTAAAACGAGATACCCGAGGTGATAAGCCGTTCCCCCGCCAATGGCCAGGGCCAGGAGGGCGGTTAGAATGACCGTAAAAAAAGAAAAACCGGATTTTTTTCTGTTTGTTTTAATGCTCATCTTCATCGTCCTTCTTTTATGACGTCAGGCGCAGCGTCGTTCATATCCGTTTTGACGGAGCCGTCGGCTTTGTCCGCATTATTGGCATTTATCGGCTTTCCCAGCAGTTCTTCCAGGGCCGCCCGTTTCTGGTAAATAGTATATAATAACCGGTCGGCTCCGAGTTCAAAGCGCAAAACCCTGATCCGGGCATCGATCATACGGTCAAAGTCGACTTTGCCTACCTGGTAGGCATCAATGGCGGAGCGCGCCCATTGTTTCGCCTGGGGGATCAATTTATCGGTGTAAATGCCGTATCGCCTGTTCGCGTCGGCGATCTCGGTGGCAAGGCCGTCCACCTGGTGCGGAAGTTTATCCGCTACATTATTATAAGAATCCCTTGCCGCCCGGCTTGCCGAAAGCGCCGACGTCAGGTTTTTATCCTGTTTACGTTTTTGCCAGACAGGCAGGCTCATCTGAACCGTGGCTGAAAAAAAGTCCACAAAATTCGCGCCCGACCGGTTTTCATCCCGCTGTCCGTAGGCAAGCTTTACATTCCAGTCCGGAAAATAATCTTTTTTCGCCAGTTCGATCCCGGTTTCAGACCTTTCGATTTCGGCCCGGAGCGCAGACAGATCGGGATTGTTCGCCAAAGCCGCGCCATTCAGCAGCCTTTTGGTTAAATCAATGGCTGGTTTCGGCAGGCCGACCGGCGGAACAAGGGCCGCGTATGTTTTTCGATTCAACAATGCATTGAGCCGGTCCTGAAGGGTCCGGCCCTTGTTTGTGAGCATGACCTTTTCATCGGCCAGGCGGCTCAACTCGACCTGGGCCTGGAATATATTTTGTTGGAGTCCTTTTCCGACAACATACTGGCTTTTAGCTTCGCGGTGGATCTGTTGCACGAGGTCGATCAGGCGGGCATTGATATCCAGGCTCTTCGACACATACCCGAGTTCATACCAGGCGTCCGCGATTTTTTGGGCAAGGGAGAGCCTTGCGGCTCTCAGCCGGGCGGTTTCCCCTTTTACGCGCAACGAAACGGTTTCGGATCTGAGACCCAGCTTGGAGAGCCAGGGGATCTGCTGGCTTATGGACACCTGCTTTTGCGTCATGGGCTCGCGGTCGAACCGGAAATTGTTTACAGGCAGGTTTAATAATGAAAAACCGATATTCGGGTCGGGCAGCGAGCCGACCACGGATGCCTGGTCCGACAAGGCATCGATGCTCGCCTCCATGCTCTTTATGGACTGATTGTTTGAAAGTCCCTCTTCGATAATCGCCGACAGGGCCGGCGGTGCCCAGATGGGACTTTTGGCTGCGCATATGCCGGAAAAGACGGCCGTAACCAGCAGGGCCGTCAAAACAATCCTTGCCGATCTGAAAACAGGAATGTTCATGCTGCTCTTCCTTTTCAATTCATGGGGTGAAAAACGTATTGTTTCACGTTGTGTAGATGCATTCAAAAAACGTGCCAGATAAAATTAACGGACTTGTAAGAAGCGAGGCGATGCCGCGCACGGTATTTTTTCAGGAAATAAGAATCCCGACCTACGATATATTCAAATTCAACAATAAAGTTAAATATATGTCCGTCTGCGGCCGTGCGCCGCGTATATCCGTCAGTTTCGAGCTTTTCATGCCTCGGTCAGCCTCAGCATCCGGTCCAGGGCCAGTCGTGCATCCTTTTTTATATCCGTTTCAATGGATATCCGGTTGTATTCGCCGATGCGGGTCAGTGTAAGCAATAGCTTTTCAGGAGTGATTTTATACATGTTGGGGCAAAGGGATCGGTAAAGGGGAAGAACTGTTTTGTCCGGGTATTGTTCCGCCAGCCGCTCGATCAGGTTGATTTCAGTGCCGATTGCAATGGTCGACCCGGGCGCCGCATTTTTCACATAATTTACGATAAATTTTGTCGATCCGTCGGCGTCGGCTGCGGCGATAACTTCCGGGGTGCATTCGGGGTGTACGACGATGGCGGCATCAGGGTGCGTGTTTCGCATTCCCCGGATATGATCCACGGTAAACCGGGTGTGAACCAGGCAGTACCCGTCCCAGACGATGACCCTGGACTTTCGTATCCTGCTTTCGGTATTTCCGCCCAAAGGCTTTCCCGGGCGCCAGACGATCACCAGGTCAGGGGGGATTGAGAGCTTGTTTGCCGTGTTGATGCCGAGATACCGGTCCGGAAAGAAAAAAATCTTTTCCCGGCGGGAAAATGCCCATTTGAAGGCGTCGGGCGCATTGGAAGAGGTGCAGACCGCCCCGCTGTTTCTTCCGCAAAATGCCTTGATCTTCGCGTCCGAGTTCATGTAGACCAAGGGCGTAATGGCTTTTTCCCCTATTATTTCGCTCACCTGTTGCCAGGCATACTCTACCAGGGAATGATCGGCCATGTCGGCCATCCAGCATCCGGCCTCCATGTCGGGGATCTGAACCGTCTGATGGGATTTTGCAAGGATTGCCGCGCTTTCAGCCATGAAATGGACGCCGCAGAACACAATATACCTGGCGTCTCCGTCCTCGGCTGCGGTCTTGGACAGACCAAATGAATCTCCTTTAAAATCTCCCAGATCGACGATTGAAGATCGCTGATAGTGATGGGTCAGGATGATCAGCTCGGGGCCGAGCGCCTGTTTGATGTCGATTATTTTTTTAATCAGTTCGTTGTCCAGTGTCTTGTCGATCATGATTCTTCTGTTATTCAATGGTGATGGGTTATGCCCTGTATGCTCTGTCGTGAAGCTATTATATGCCATGGGGCGGCGCTAAATCCAAGTCCTTTTTTATTTATTTCCATTTTAATTCCGGCCGGGCCGCTATGCCGCGAAATTTTTTCGCGGTTTTACCCTGTATTTTGTGCCCGTGTGTGCAATTTTTTCCCTTCCTTCTTACCTTTCGTCCTTTGCGACAAAATCCTTTGCAACCCTGCCCGGAAGCGGCATCTTTTCATAGAATAATTTTCACTTATGTTCAAGACGGTTATAATTGTTTGCAGCCACACCTTTTTTATTTCGGCACGTCTCTTGCTTGATTAAATACTAAAATTCAGCCCTTTTTTGATGGAAGCATAATGCGTCCGTCACCATAAATAGAACCAATAATAAAAAATGCGAAAGGAGAAATCATGCAAACAAATCAAAAACGGATTGCGGCAAATCAGGCGGGTTCGCCGAAGAAGAGGATGGCGGTCTTTGCCGTCGCACTAACGGCAATGATTCTTGTGGTGGCCGGATGCAACGGCTCCGGCGGCACAAGCAGTCCTTTAAACGGGACGTTTATCGACAGCGCCGTGGAAGGGGTGAACTATCAGACACACGATGCATCCGGCAATGTAACCGGAACCGGGACAACCGATGCGGACGGGACATTTGCATACCATGACGGCGACACGGTTCAATTCATGATCGGCGACGTGGTTCTGGGCGAAGCGCCGGCAAAGGATGTCATCACCCCGCTTGATTTGGCCGAAGCAACCGACGGCACGCCGGTGGATCTGAATAATCAGGTGGTGACCAACATGGGGCGGTTTCTGCAGTCCCTGGATGCCGATGGAAACCCTGAAAACGGGATTACCATTACGCCCGACGTCAGCCAGGAAGTCTCGGGCCGGATGATTGATTTCAATATGCCGGTTGACGATTTTGAGGTCGATGCGCATGTAAGCGCGATGTTTGACACCTTAGATGCCCTTGACATGCCGCACAACGGCGGCTCCGCTGGAGGAATGATAACCGTTGAACAGGCCCGGGAGCACATGCAGGCGCATATGGGACAGTACATGACAGGCATGATGGGTACAGGTGAAACAGCGGGCTTTGGAGCAGGCATGACGATAAATAATAACGATAGCGGGAGCGGTTTTTCCATGATGGACGGGAACGGAGACTACGGCATGGACCTTTCGACCGGCACGGGCGCGGGTTCGGGAATGGTTTCAAACGATGGTTCCTCTTACATGGGTGGCGGCATGATGGGAGGCTCCGGCAATTGATTCGAATTGCGGTTTCCGGCGGACGGTTTCCAGCTTTTTCTCCCTTTCTATGGAAACGGTCTTGCCGGATCCCGCTTTTTTTTAATATATGGGGTCAAACCTTGATTAGTGATTATATGATTTTCGAGAAAGAAACTGCGTCTTGAGATATTTATAATCACTAATCAAGGTTTGACCCCATATTCGGGACTGGACAGAAAAATGCGGAGATGATAAATGTTGAAAATAAATTAACCTCATATCAAAGTCAATGCGCAATAAACAGACACTTTATACGCCGGCCCTGGTCATTGTCTCGGTGGTGTTGCTGCTGCTCGTTTTCATCGGCTTCTCCACCTACTGGAACCTGGACCGGGCTCGCTCGCATGCTCTGGACCTCGTCCACCGTGAGAGTACCGTTATTTTCCAGGCCATCGAGTCGGGCGCCCTGGCGGTTACGGGTCGTTCCGCCAACCCGG
>JAADHK010000061.1 GCA_013151835.1 Deltaproteobacteria bacterium | reverse complement strand
AAAAAAACGGCGCGTGATTAGAGGTAAAAAAAGGCGGATCATTATTTAAGATTGATCGTATGGCGGGCTGGTGTTTAAATTCTTTTGCCAGAAATCGCCGGACACGATCCCTGTTCCATCCCCCTGGATGGATGAACTCCCGATAAAGCGACAGGTCTCCCTTATAAAAATTCGATGTTTCAAGCTTTTTGGCGTCTTCCCCAAATGCCGGCAGATTAAACACCGCCAGGTTGAGAAAATCTATGGCATCTATGTGGGCCATCGTAAAATAAAGGGTTTTACGGGCGCTTGCTTCCGTTTCCGCCGGTGTTCCAAAAAGGAGATAACAATATGTTGAAATGGCGGCGGCTTTCAGTGTCTTAAGCGCTTTTGACACAATGTTGATATCTATCCCCTTTTCCAGTGAATCCAGAACCGCCTGATCCCCTGACTCTATTCCAAGCTTGAGCATGACGCATCCCGAGGTTTTTAAACACTTTACAAAATCAGGGTCTGCCAGGTGCCGGGAAACCCGGACAAATCCATACCATGGAACCCCGGGCGGATATTGAATCAAATGTTTTAAGAACCTTGGAGACAGAGCGTTGTCCATAAAATGAATCAGGCATGGGCCTGTTCTTTGAACCAGGCTATGAATATCTTCCATGACATGGTCTATATCCATGGGCTGATAAATGCTTTTTTCGGATTTTTCAGGACAGAATTTACATTTTTGCCAATAGCAGCCCCTGGATGTACTGTAGGGAAGAATCAACCCGGGAGCCAGATACTGATCAAGCCGGAAACGGGTATAGGCACAACCGGTAAATATCGATTCGGAGGAGATATCCTTCCCGCACATGGCAAGCAATGCAGACTCCCCCGGACCGGCCACAAGATCATCCACCACGCCGGAAAACGGATTATCAAAACCCGGGATGGCCCTCCATGAGGTGATAAGCCCGCCACCGAATACAATCCGTGTTCCGGGAAATCTTTTTCTGATAAACCCGGCCATTGCAAAGGCACATAGGGCCTGATTCATAAAATTGACTGAAATGCCGATGATATCGGCTTCCTGATCACAAAAAAGTTGTGTAAGTCTTTTTTGGAAATGATCGTAAAAGGGATTTTCGTAAAACCGTTTTGCCGCTCTTATCATGTCGGCGCTGCGGACCGGCGACAATTGCTGTGAAGTGTAATTGGAAAGAGAGATTTGGGCACCTGCCTTTTGGCCCGTGCTGTGAAGCACGCGGTTGATGTCCATGATCGCCCGTTTGTAGCGGTCCATACTTGAATAGAGTTTTTTGGATTTTACAGATCGCAGATTTGCCTTAATGCCGCCAATCGCCCTTTTCGACCATGTGTCACCGGCTGTCGCGGGGTTTTCCAGCAGGGACAGTATTCCTTCAATATTCGCATCATAAACCCGGCAGTCAATACCGGAAGCAACAAGCGCCCCTGCCAGTTTCGCAACCCCTGCCGGCGGTTCACAGGGTTTGGATATCGGGGGATATATCAGGAGTATGGATTTTTTTTTCAAATTCATATTTATGCTGTCATTTAGCATTAAAGGGCAGTTGACGTCTATTTACACTCCCGGTCAGGTGATGCGGACAACTCGAAACAACCATTTTTACAATCCTTGGCATGAATTTTTCAATAACTGAATAGAATGAAAAGTCAATAAATAAGTATGGATGTCCCTCGAATTAATTTGATTAAACAGTCAGGATGTGATAGGGAGTTTGCTGTTTCTGATCACCTCATCCAATCCAAAGGAAATATCGATGCAACTCAGAAATAGTAATATTGAAAAATTGAAAACTCAGCATTTTGATGTCCTCATCATAGGGGGCGGGATCAACGGGGCCGTATCCGCAGCGGCGCTTTCCGGCAAGGGCGTAAAGGTCGGCCTGATCGATAAGGGTGATTTTGCCGGTTTTACCAGCCAGGAGTCATCCAACCTGGCCTGGGGCGGAATTAAATATCTGGAAACCTTTGAATTCGAACTGGTCAGGAAACTATGCAAATGCCGTAACCACTTAATTGATTCCTATCCGTCCATTGTGGAGGAAATCCGTTTTTTTACCACCATTGAAAAAGGATTCCGGTTTCATCCGGCCATGATATACATGGGGACCTGGCTGTACTGGCTGATCGGCAGGGGATTTACCAAAAAACCGAGGTATCTGACACCAAACCGTATCCAAAGGGAAGAACCGGTGGTCAACACGGCCGAGGCTTCCGGCGGCTTTGAATATTCCGACGCCTATCTGCATGATTGTGATGCCCGCTTCGTGTTCAATTTCATACGCACAGCCATGAATAATGGCTGTATTGCAGCCAACTATATCGAATCAACAGGCGCGGCTTATCGTGATGGGCAATGGATCATGAACGCCAAAAATACCTTAAACGGAGATTACTTCAATATTTCAGCCCAGGTGCTGATCAATGCCGCAGGCCCGTTTGTGGACCAGCACAACCTGATCACCGGGCAGAAAACCGACCATCACCATGTTTTTTCCAAGGGAATTCATCTCCTTGTAGACCAGATCACCCCGCATAAACGAGTGCTTACATTTTTCGCTGACGACGGCAGACTGTTTTTTGCAATTCCCATGGGTAACAGGACCTGCCTGGGAACAACCGATGAGCGCGTGGAAACCCCGCATGTAAAGGTAACCGATGAAGATCGTCAATTTGTCCTGGATAATATCAACAAACGACTCAATCTAGCAAAACCGCTTACCCGGTCCGATGTTATAGCGGAACGGTGCGGGGTTCGACCGCTGGTGGTCGAGGGTAGCGATGTAGGCAAGGAAGTTGAATGGGTGCAGCTCTCGCGGAAACACGCCGTTGAGGCCAATTACGATAAACCGCATATTTCCATTTTCGGGGGCAAATTGACCGATTGTCTTAACGTCGGCGACGAGGTAAGTGAAATCATCGGAAACATGGATATTCGCATCCCCTACCCGGCCCATAAATGGTATGGAGACCCCCATCCTCAGGTCAAGGCGGATTTTTTTCATCAGGCAAGACTGATGGATCTTGACGGCTACACCGCGTCGACCTCCAGCGAAAAACTCTCCACCCGGCTCTGGCGCCGTTATGGTTCGCGGGCAATTGAAATGCTGGAAACCATCCGCGAAGATCCGCGTGAAGCGGAATTATTGATTAAAGGCACCGAATATATCCGTTGTGAAATACAACATGCCGCCCGCCGGGAAATGGTCACCAAGCTTTCGGATTTCCTTCGTCGGCGATCTAAAATCGCTCTGGTTGTCCATCATGAAGACATCCGTAAGGCCGAAGGATTGATGGAAACATGCGAGATACTTTTTAAAGATCAGGCCCAGGCGAAATTTGACGAATATTTTAAAGAAAAGCAAACTTGATGCACTCGTAAAAAGTCCAAATCCAAATTTTTAGACACAATATACAGTGGTTCAGTGTTTATATGTGCGCTATATATTGCGATCAAAATTTTATTGTCCGACTTTTTACGAGCCCGTCAAACTTGATGGACTCGTAAAAAGCTTTTCATGGTGAAGGATCACCACTATATGTGAAAATAACTTATCATTTATTTCAAACTGTTAAAATTTAGTTATTTGGAAACCCCACCTACTGCGTTTATACGTCTTTAGTTGGGTTCAGGTCCGGATGTTCTTTGCAAATATCAGCGATTTGATTAATCAGCTCAGCATCTTGTCCCGGCTCCCCGCCATTCAGGTGTAACGTCTTCATCGTTTTCCAGACTTTTCTGCCTAATTTTAAGGTATCCCGCATCACTGAAGGAATATTATCTCCCCTGTAAGGAGATACACCCTGCGCTTTTTCCATCACTTTTTTCAGCACCCCGGGAATTTTTTGAATATCCGATACCAGAGGAGCATGAGAAAGACAGACGACCATGCTGTTATCACAACCATTAAATACCGTTCGATTATCATTTTTGTAGATAATCATCGGTGTTCCGGAAGCATAGGCAATTCCGGCTTCCGCAACGGCTCCTTCATCGGGAACCCGGCCATTAAAATTAAGAACAAAAGAGTCGCATCTCTCTACAATTTGATAAACATCCAGGGCAAAAACCACTCTCGCCAATAAATTTTTCGGGGCGGGCAAATTGGCCACAGGAGAGTTGACATGCCTCATTAAATAATACTCCAGGCCATCACGATGGGGAAGGAAGGTCCCATATCCTTCATTTTCCAATATCCCGGCGATCGCACTCATTCCTCCGATTTCCTCCGGGCAGAAGAGAGGTCCGGAGCAGTAAACAATTTCTTTTCCATTTTCCATGATGATTCCTTTTGCAGGCGAAAAGTTTTTTCATTATTCCCTTATCACTCCGCCCGCCATAGCGGAGTATCACACGATTCGGCCATGATCTTTTCCGAAGCCCCGAGCCAGGTCTTAAAACCGCCGCTCAGGTTTCTTGCGTCAAACCCGTGCTGGGAAAGTATCCGGCACCCGATATAGCCTCTAAGACCCACCGCGCAGAAAAGGATATATCGCTTATTTTTATCCAGTTCGCTCAGACGGCTCCGGAGTTCATCCAAAGGGATGTGAACAGCCCCGTCAATCCGGCCGGACTCATCCAGTTCGTCTTTATTACGCAGGTCGATCAGAACGTCGCAGGCTGGATCAAGGGCCGCCATCTCATTCCAGGAAATCGCTTCACTATCACCCTTCAGTCGGTTTGCGGCAACAAAGCCCGAGATATTCACCGGATCCTTTGCGGAAGAATATGGAGGGGCATAGGCCAGCTCCAGGGTTTCGAGATCATAAACCGTCATGTTCCCGCTGATCGCGGTGGCCAAGACATCGATCCGCTTGTCCACACCATGAAATCCAACGATCTGGGTACCCAGGATCTTTCCGTCCGACGGCGAAAAAAGGAGTTTCACGGACATGATTTCAGCGCCCGGATAATACGAGGCATGGGACCCTGAATGGGTGTGACTCGTCATAAAGTCAATCTCCCTTGCAACTAGCCCCTTTTCATTGGCGCCCGTGGACGCGACGGTCAAATCGAATATCTTCACAATCGCCGTGCCAATGGTGCCCCTAAAGAGACTGCGCCTTCCCATGGCGTTATCCGCAGCGATCCTGCCCTGCTTGTTGGCCGGCCCGGCAAGGGGAGTACGAGTTGCCGCACCGGTAATTACGTCAAAGACCTCCACTGCGTCTCCGATTGCATAAATGTCAGGGTCGGATGTCTGCATGGCGGCGTTTACGCTGATTCCGCCCAGATCCCCGATCTCAAGGCCTGCCTCTCGCGCAAGCCTGCGCTCGGGCTTAACGCCAACGGACATGACCACCATGTCGCAATCAAAAACGTTTCCGTTATCTGTTTTCACAACCAGGCTCTCGCCCTTTTTTTCAAACGCGGATATTGCCTCTCCAAGTACACAGGTCACACCATGTTCGGCCAGATGTGCATGGACAAGGCCTGCCATTTCATAATCAAGGGAGGCCATGACCTGCTCCTGCTTTTCGACAATGGTGGTTGCAACACCTCGTAAAACCAGATTTTCCGCCATTTCAAGGCCGATAAACCCGCCCCCGGCGATGACGGCCGATTTCGGATGATGGGTGTCCACGTGGTTTTTGATCCGATCGGTGTCGGGTATGTTTCTCAAATGAAATATGAGTTCATTGTCGATTCCTTTAATGGGCGGCCGAATCGGTTCCGCGCCCGGAGAAAGGATGAGCCTGTCGTAGGGCTCCGCGTAAGTTTCGCCGGTCATCACATTTTTTATGACAACCGTCTTTTCTTTTCGATTTATGGCCACCGCCTCGGAAAGGCTCCGCACGTCTATGCAATACCTTTTGCTGAAATCATCGGCAGTGGTTACGAGAAGATCATCCCTGTTTTTTATGACGCCTCCGATGTAATAGGGAAGTCCGCAATTGGCAAAGGAGATATGCTCTCCGCGCTCAAAAACTACTATCTTTGCATGTTCGTCAAGCCGTCTTGCCCTTGCCGCAGCAGTCGCACCTCCTGCCACGCCCCCTATGACAACAAGCTTTATGCTCAATTTTACCTCCTTATTCCACCAGTTTCCTGAAAATATACGTTTCCTCCTGCAAGCCGATCTTTTTATCACCGTTCACATCCGAGCTGACCGGATGAAAGACAAATGAGTCCTTAAGCGCACAATCGTCAAGAATCTGCATGCATAAAACAAGATCGTCAAGGTCTACCCTGCCGTCTCCGGTCAGGTCACCAGGGGTCAGAAGTGCGCCAAGGGTGTGATAAAAATTAACCCTGCCGCCGGTAAGAATTTTTCCCTCAACACCTGAGATCGGATCAACATTATCCAGGATGTCGGATATGATTTTAAGATACTTGATATCCGGCTTTTTGGAAACCAGCAATGCCGCAAGCCCGGTTACAAAAGGTGTGGCCATGGAAGTGCCGCTTAAGCGCGCATAAGCATCCGAATTAATATCAACTGCTGTGGCAAGGAAACCAAGGAGTAAAAGCCCGTCCTCATCGGATACGGATATGGCTGGAATCCAATTCCCCGCACTCCCCAGTGTCCCGCTGAAATTTCCACCAATATTGTTATATATTACCGCACCGACAGCGCCCTTTGACTGAACATTTTCAACCTTTTGGGAAAAAAATAAAGCCACATCCTCTGCACTGCCTCCTCGTTTGATAAGCGCGATGTTTCCGCTGACTTCGGACGGAATCTCATCAGGATACCCATACCCGCAGTTGTACAACTTGCCATGTATGCCGCTACTATCGATTGTACCGGCAAACTCCATACTTTCCCCCAGTATCCGCTCGCTACTGTCTTTAACCGTTATCACAGCTTCTATTATTGCCCCTGAATTCGTAGAAGCTAAAATTGTCGGATATGTCGACAGGATATCGACGCCCGGGGCCATCAAATCAACGGTGGCCGCACCGTAATTAGAAAACCCGGCCAGCGTATCCGATTCGGTCGATGCGGCAACGGATATGATATTGTCCAGGTTATAATCCGCCGGGTACTCTTCTTTTCCAGGGATATCCGTATTTATACCGTCGTTTCCCGCAGCGCAGATGAATATTCCGTTTATCGCCCTGAAACTTTCCATTTCAACGTATTCATCAGTAGAATCAGGAGCAGTATTATCTGGAATCGGACCTCCGTAGCTGCAATTAAATATATGTACGCCCTTTTCTTTTGCATATTCCATGGCCTCTATGATTTCAAACTCCCCCAGACCGTCGGGCGTATCGGACTGCACCTTTAAGACCATAATCCGGACATGCCGGCAGACACCGGCAACACCAACCCCGTTATCCGCAATTGCGCCGATTATACCGGCCACATGGGTGCCGTGCCCGTCATTATCCATGGGGTCGGCATCGTTGTCAGCAAAATCATAGCCGTAAATATCATCAATATAACCGTTTCCATCGTCGTCCACGCCCGGCTGGCCGTTTTTCTCAACGACATTTATCCAGATATTGTCCACCAGGTCCGGATGCGTGTAATCGACGCCGGTGTCTATCACGCCCACCACAACCGATGAGTCTCCTTTTTCAATTTTCCACGCATCGGTTGCATCCGCAATGGCAAGCCCCCATTTATCGGAAAAATAGGGATCATCGGGAATGGGTCCGGACATTTTATATCGTATTAAATTCCGGCCGACGGAAACAACCAGCCCCGAGGCTTTATAGAACTCCATGGCCTTTGGGACATGGGCGTCGTCATCCAGGTAGAGATTGTAAATATTGGAGCGGCCGATCTTTTTTTTAACTTTAGCGCCGATAAAGGCGTTCAGCTCATTTATACGGGCAATGCTCACTTCCGGCTTAAACCTTACGATGATTTCACCGGGCCTGTATTTCGGCCGGGAAGATTTTTTAACTGTTTTTTCAAGTGTCTCGGCGAGTTCGCTATCGGCCTCCTGATTTTTTATTTGCCTTGCTGAAACAGGCGCCGACTTTTCAGGATGCGCATGAAAAGCCCGGCCATTGTCGGAAAAACCCGGTGAACTGGCCCGGCTCTTTGGCGCGACAGCCACGGCCGCAAACCGGTATTGCCTGGTTTGCGGCAGATAATCATAGACAATGGCGTAGTTTACACAAATTGATTTTACCGCAGTTTCGATGGAAACGCCTTCGAGCTTCAGGGTGACCCTGCGATTCCCCGCGTCCCAGACCTTAAACCCGACCCCGCATTTTTCAAGCATCTGCCGGACAACGCATTCATAGGGGGCATCTTTTACGTCCATGAAAACAAGGTCGTTTTTAACGGAAATATCGAGTTGTCGACATTTTTCCGGATTCAGGCCCGCAGGCCTGAAAGAAGAGCCCGCGTAAACCTGCGGGCAGGAATAAATAATGACAAACATGGTTGTAACGGCCATGAAATATTTATAAATTTTATAAAGCCTTATTTTCATATTCACCGCAAAAATTTGTGGGTTTTTTAATGTGGAGTTGAATTTACTCGGGTTGAGCCATGGAATCAAGACATTAAAGTTTTTCTTGACATTCATTTTGAACAGCGTTAATTTAACGGTGTTCATTCATCATGGAAAAAGGAAAAACCATGCCAAAACCCGCACGCCCACAGGAAGCAGTGGACCAGGTGAGGAAAAATATTCTCGATGCCGCGCTTGAAATCCTCTACAAGGAGGGATTCGCAAGTTTAAGCATGCGAAAAATCGCAAAAAAAACCGGGATGACGGCGGCAAACATCTACAATTATTTTAAGAAAAAGGACGAAATTTACCTTGCCATCCAGACCCGTGGATTTGCCAAACTTTTCCGCACCTTTCGCAAGATCGAAAAAAAAGAAAAGGACCCGGTTGCAGGCATAAAGAAAATGATAAGCGCATACATCGATTTCGGAACGTCAAACCCGGACCAGTATGAGATCATGTTCACGAGAAACACTCCCAAATATGCGGACTACCTTGGCACACCACTGGAACCGGCGGCAAGGATCGAAAAAGAGACCGCCATGAGAGTAGCTGAAACCTGCCGGCGTGTATTATCAAAGATACCCGGAGCAGGCCCTGACGCCGCGCCTCTCACCATAAGCGTATGGACCGCCCTCCACGGGCTGGTATCCCTTGTGAACAGCCGTGTTCTTCAGGAAGTTGAACCTGATGTGGCAAAGGTGACGGCCATGATCGAATCGACCCTTTTGGAACGGCTGACGCCGTATATTAAAAACAGCCTTTCCGCAAAAACAGGAGGAATATTATGAAAACAAAAGAGGCGCTAAAGCAAGTGTGCACAAATTTACTGGTAACACAAACCCGGTCGCCCGAACATAAAAACGGGCTCGGGAAAATGAAAAATGTTCTCCTGAACACCGCAACCCGCCTTGCGTTAAAGGGCCTTGCCACGCAGTTCAACCTCCGGCCGGGACTGCGTAAATATCTCAAATGGGCCGATGGATGGATAAATTTTTCGGTTGGATTACGGACTGAAGACCAAAGCGTTGCGGCATCCATCATCTTTTCCAACGGACACGTAAACGTTGCCGACTCTATTTCCGATCATGTTGATGTTACTTTAATCTTAAAGGACGAATCCATACTTAAAAAAATGGCCATGAGTACCCCCAATGAACTTTTAAATTATATACTTAAAAACCAGGTTGTAATAGACGGCAACATGGTTTTTATGCAGCTTTTTAATTTCTATCTCTCCCTTGTTCTCGGCCGTATTCACCAGCACATGTTAAACAGGACGAACACCGCCGATATCAGGGAGAGAAAAAAAGCCGTGGGGCCGTGCAATAAGCAGCTTGCTGAGAAACTGGCCGCAAGAAAGGCTTATCGGATGAAAGCAGCGCCCGGAATCGATGCAGGCGTAAAATTTTTGACTGATCCTTATCTTTCGTCCTACGGGATTGAACAATTCCCCCGGCTTGCCGCAAGTCTCGACCGGCATTTTACACAAAAGCCCGAGGTCTGCCCGGAACGGCCTTTGCTTCTTACCCGATGGTTCAGGAAAAACGGGTTTGAAACCGATGTTAACGGCAAGCCATGGGTTCCGGAACTGCGCCAGGCAGAGTCGTTTAAATATTTGATGGAAAACAAGTCGCCCGTCATAGGGAAAAACGATCTTCTTGCCGGATGCACCACCACAAAACCGGTTGGCGTGCTTCTTTTTCCCGATGCCCACGGCGCCATGATCTGGGGAGAACTCAAATCTTCCGAAAAGCGGGTATTAAATCCTTTTGCCTGTACTCCCAAAACCGCCGACATTCTCCATCACGAGGTCTTTCCCTTTTGGACGCACAGGAATTTCCGGGAAGTAATGCGAGAAAAATACAATACCCCCCTTCCCCTTCTCATAGACGAGCGTTTCGTGGCCTACTTTGTCTGGAAATCAGTGGGAATATCGCACACCATCCCGGATTTTAAACGGGTGCTTGAAAAGGGGCTGGCCGGCATAATCGCCGATATCGATGCAAGGCTTTTGGAAAGCAGGCTTTCGCCGGATCAGAAAAATTCGCTTACCGCAATGAAAACAAGCCTTGAGGGCGTCATCGCCTATGCGGCCCATTTGTCTGAAAACGCATTTCGGCTTGCGGCAAAGGAGACAGATAAAAAAAGGAAAGCGGAACTGATTCACATGGCCCGGATCTGCGGAAAAGTCCCGTCAGGCCCGGCCCAAAGCCTTGATGAGGCATTAAACGCCATCTGGATCTGCTGGATTGCGGTCAACATGGAAAACACCAACACCGGGCTTTCCATCGGACGGCTCGACCAATTGCTTCAGCCCTATTTTGAAATGGACATGAAAACGCTTTTAACATCCGCTGAAAAAGAGGAATATATCAAACATGCCATTGAAATCTGCGGCTGTTTTTACATGCGCATGACAGACCAGGTGCCGGTGCTTCCGGACATTGCAAATTACCTGTTCGGAGGGGCCGGCTCAACCCAGGCGATCACTTTGGGGGGGGTTACGCCGGATGGAAAAGACGCCGTAAACGACATGACCTATGTTCTCCTGAAGGTCACTGAAATGCTCGCCATAAGGGATGCCAACGTTAATTGCCGGTTTCACCCGGGAAAAAACAGCGACCATTATTTAAAACGCCTCTGCGAAGTCAATCTCATCACGGCCGCAACCCCGATCATGCACAATGATTTGGCGGTATTTGCGGCGCTGCGCCAGCACGGGTATCCCGAGGCCGACATCAGAAACTGGTCTGCCACCGGATGCGTGGAGCCGACCCTTTCGGGCCGCCATTTTGCACATACCGGCTCGATACTATTAAACCTTGTTGCGGCAATGGAGATGGCCCTTCACAACGGAACTCATCCCGTAATGAGATGGGCGGTCGGCCCTGAAACCGGGCGTGTGGAAGACGGGGATTTCAAAACCTTCGACGAGTTTTACACGGCATGGGCCGCGCAACAGGGGTTTATCATCGACCAGGCCGTGGCGTTAAACAACCTTTACGGCAAGGTACACCAGGAGATAAGACCCACCCCGTATCTTTCGGCCGTTATCGACGGGTGCATAAAAAAAGGCAAAGACCTTGTTCACGGCGGCGCGCTTTATAACTCTTCGGGCACGTCCAACATCGGGCTTGTGGATGTAACCGATTCCCTTCTTGTCATAAAAAAACTCGTGTTCGAGGACAAGGCTGTCTCGTTTGAACGTTTAAAACAGGTGGTGGACACTGATTTTGCAAACGACCCTCAGCTTCTTGCAATGGTAAAGAACCGGGTTCCGCTCTTTGGATCGGGCGACCCTTCGGCTGTTGCCATGGCCAATCGTGTGACAAATACAATTCACGACTGCTACAAAAAACATTTAAATTATCGTGGCGGGCCGTACACGGTAGGTTTCTGGTCCATGTCCCAACACGTGGCCTACGGGACCCTTTCCGGCCCCCTCCCCTCGGGACGGCTTTCGGCCAAGGCGTTTACGCCCGGCCTTACGCCCAGCCCGAACGCGTCTTTAAATTTTCTCGACAATATACGAGCAGTAGCCGGACTTGACCCTGAAAACATGGATAACAATATCGCGTTTAACGTAAAACTCTCCCCCAAACCGGGAGAATCACGCGAAAAAACCATTGACGACATGCACGCCTATGTGAAGACGTATTTTAATCTGGGCGGCATGCAGATGCAGTTTAACGTGGTGACCTCCGAAACTCTTAAAGACGCCATGGCAAACCCGGAAAACTACCGGAGCCTCATGGTGAGGATTTCAGGGTATAACGCATATTTTGTCACATTGAATCGCGATATCCAGACGGAATTGATAGAACGGACGGAATATGGATTATGAAGCCGCTTGTGCTTGAAATAAAGGGAAACTCATTGGACGACGGCCCGGGAATCCGCTCGGTCGTATTTTTCAAGGGATGCCCCCTTGACTGCAAATGGTGCCACAACCCGGAAAGCAAGCGGGCGCAAGTCGAGATATCCTATGATTCAAAGGTCTGCATCGGGTGTAAAACCTGCATCACGACCTGCCCGAACAAGGCCATTGCCGAAACCAACCCGTTTTTCATAGATCGGGATGCCTGCGATCTGTGTTTTGCATGCGTGGAAACTTGTCCGTCCGGCGCGCTCACACGGGTGGGAATGGAGATGAGCCACGATGAAATTTTAGACCGGGTCATTGTGGACAAGCCCTTTTTCGACACATCGCATGGCGGGGTGACCCTGTCCGGCGGAGAACCGGCCTTTAACATGAAATTTGCCGGGCAGACCGCGAGAAAATTAAAAAAAAATAACATCCATGTGCTTCTTGAAACCTGCGGCCTGTTTGACATCAATCGATTTTACAAGCATATCTACCCTTATATTGACATGATCTATTTTGATATCAAACTCATGGATACCGATGCTCATAAAAAATACTGCGGTGCCGATAATTCTATAATCCTTAAAAATTTTTCCGCCCTCCAGAAGAAATACGCGAACGGCGGCGTACCCGTGCTGGCCCGGACTCCGCTGATTCCCGGAATAACCGACACTGATGGAAATCTACGCGCCATCGGCTCATGGCTTGCCAGCCGGGATGTTCAAAAAATTCAGATAATGGCCTACCATCCCATGTGGATAGAAAAAAACGCTAAAATTGGCATGAAACTCCCAATTTCAGGCAACTTAGTTTTGTCTGAATGGATGAGCCGCGAATCCGTGGAAAGGTGTAAGAATATCCTGGCATCGGAAGGGCTGGAAGTGGTGGTGTAAAAGAGGTGTTGTTGGCCGGTTAGTAGATGCAGGCATCCAATATCGACAGAACGGGAAACAACGGGAGCCAGGGACATTATGTTGCATAGTGATTAAATGTTGACGACCTTGTCTGCAACCTGCATGGCGGTCACGATATCGAGCATATTGGTCGCCTCGCCAGCGGCCCTGTCGCCGGAAAGCCCTAAATTCTATAGACAGGTGCCGCACAAAAGTTCTGCAACTTATTGTAAAGGTATCAGAAAAAAGGGTAAAATCATCCGGCAATATTTTACTTGTATTCAAGTGTGAAATCCCTTTATTGTCAGGATGTTTTAATTATCTTCCCGCAACTTGTAATTCCTTACGATAGAACAGGTGATTGATGACTGAAAAAACTGTAATCAAAAATTGTTCGGGTGTGGATAAAGGACTTGTGGCTATGTTCCTTAAGATGTCACCAGAGGAACGTCTGGCAGCAAATGATAATGCAGCACGTACTATTCTGGAGCTGAGAGATGCATATAAACGGCAAAAAATCAATAATCGCGGATTTAAGCTCAATTCTTGAAGGACTCATAAAGGCGGACGTCGATTTTATTCTTGTCGGTGGCCTTGCCGCAGTCGTTCAGGGGGCACCGCTTGCAACGATTGACGTGGACATTGTACATGCACGATCCTCTGAAAACATTGCAAAACTCTTTGCGTTTTTAAAATCGGTTAACGCTACCTATCGTCGCCCGGATGATAAAGTAATAGAACCAAAAGAGGGTGATCTTTCGGCTATGGGACATGCACTTTTTAACACCCGCATAGGGCCACTTGACGTTCTGGCAATCATCGAAGATGGAAAAACTTATGAAGACCTTCTCAATTACACAATAGAAATAGAATTCAGAGGACATTCGATCCGTGTCCTTGCCCTTAAGAAGTTAACGGAACTTAAAAAAATGTCCAAAGATCCTAAAGAAATGCAGCGACTCCCTGTTCTTGAAGAAACATTACGGCAGTTGGAGGAAAAATGAGATATTGACAGGCCTTTATATTGACGGGCCTTTCCCGGCAGGGATTGTCATAGGATGCACACCTCAAGACCCGGCACCATTTATCGCGGAAAGCCGGGAAAGCGCCCCCCTTGATCGGCGCTTATTTTTTTTACATGCGCGACATCGCGCATGTAAATTTCTTATTCCATGGCCATGAAAACGGCCCTTTTTTTTGTAGTTAACAACTTGAAAAAATTATTTTTTAGTTGCATATGCAAAATAAATTTGAATTGGGCGCATCTCAGAGGGTTTAGAGACATAACTCATAAATCAACGTGAAAATTCGGCTTTATCGTTCAGCAGGCCCACAGACGGAAGATATCCGATGGCGATAAACACGCCGTCTGTTTTAATCTTTCGACTCTTTCCTGGCCGGCTTAAACACCCGCACTTTTTGAATAAAGTCCGACAGCACCGACCTTGACGTCTGACCGCGATACCGGAGCCTAACATAGAGTTCCGTAATCTCCGTAACCTCATCTTTTAAATCCGGTCGGTTTTTTAACACATGGTTCATATAATCAATGGGCCCCTGTGCAGCCTTGCGCGCAAGCCCGGCCCGGGATAGTTTTTTGCAGAATCGGGCATAATATTTTTTCACTTTATCGGGCTTCCGGCAAGGGGACTTTAATGCAAACCAGGCATAAGCGCCGACAATCATGCCGATCACAACCAAAAGCAGCAGCAATGCCTTGAGTGATACCGCCAACCCCCCGGAGGTGATACCGATTTTTTCAAGTAATGCTCTTTGCTTAGAATAGGAATATCCTTCAAACAACGCACTCCACCTCGTGTTGATCGCATCCCATCCGAACCGGATCTGTTCAATGACCCCGGATAAAGCGCCGAGATATCGCCGCCCGAAAAAGCCCGGCAGATCGTCCGGCGATAGCGTCCCCCGTATCCCTTTGGAAATTCGTTCCGGGGCCACCGCAGCCGTGGGATCCACCCGATTCCAGCCTGTTTTGGGATACCAGATTTCCACCCATACATGGGCGTCGGACTGACGGACAATCAGATAATCCGCATACGGATTGACCTCACCGCCCTGATATCCGCCGACAATCCGGGCAGGAATGCCGATTGACCGCAGCATAAAGGCAAATGCCGACGCATAATGCTCGCAATATCCTTTTTTTGATTGAAAGATAAAATCATCCACTGAATTTGCGCCCAGTCGCGGCGGCTTTAAAGTATAGGAAAATCCGCCAGTCCTGAAATAATCCAGGATTCGGCCGACTTTTTCATCTACTGTGCGCGCGTTTTTTGTAATCCGCGCCGCCAGCGCACGGGTTTTCGGATTAACACCTTCCGGGAGTCGGATTGACTTGCGAAGCGTCCACCCGTTTTCACCCGCAGGATGATATCGGGTGTTGGATATCATCGAATACCTCATTTTGCGCTTGATCGACCGCCGGGTGCGGAGGGTATAGTCCTTGTAAAAAATTGCCGAACGCGGGATTGTTGCCGGCATGTCAAGGGCGAACAACCACCGGTTATTATGGGGTTCCAGGGTTATGGTATACGAAACAGGATTTTTACCTTCCGGCGGCGCATGCCATTGCCTGGTCTGTTTGTCGACATGCCATTTGCGGCCGTCAAAATCCTGAAATACAATACCGCGCCAATAGAGCAATGGGGCCGGTGGAATGCTTCGTTCAAACAATACCCGGAACGCCACATCATCGTTTTTGACAAGATTTGTCACGCTGCCCGGCGCCAGGGTGTCTGAAAATCCGCTTTTTCCGGTATTGGTCAGCGATAATCCGAACAGGCTGCCCTCAATTCTTGGAAACAGCAAAAAAAGTAAAATCATGAGCGGAATGGCCTGGGCCATGATCAGAGCCGCAAGTTTGAAATTATCCTTAAACCGACCGGCAGGATCGTTGATCCGGATCAGCACGGCCGTGGTAATTCCGACGGAAAGGAGCATATACAGGGTAATCGCCAGCGTTTCCGCAAGAAAAAGGCTGGTAATCACGATAAAATAGGCCAGAAAAACGGTAATCATCCGGTCGCGGTGAGACGCGATCTCAAAGGGCTTCAATGCGGCCATCACCGCCAGCAATCCAAGGTATGCGTTCTGATCCAGCCGGCGACTGTAGGTGAACAGCAGCCCGATAATGCCGATTGCCGTCAGCAAACGCCGGATCTTTATCCCGGGCCGGGGCCACTTAAACTTAAACGACAGCGGCAGATACCCCCACATGACCACGCACCAGAGGATGATCCACACGGGGAGGTTGCCGATGTGCGGAAAAATCGCCACAATCAGGGCGGTAAGGATGGGAAAGATGGTTTTGTAGGGTTCGTTCATGATTCATTTAAGCCGAAAATGGCCAGGGCCTTCAGGCACGTGTGTTTGTGCCGCTCGCCTTTGCCCGGCGCGATGGTCCGTCCCGGTAGCATAAGCCCGTATTCCGCATTCATGTTGTGGGCCTTGAGCACCATGTCCGTCAGGCGCGACAGTTTATGTTCCCGGTCCGCATCCCTCACGGCATCATAATCGAGCATCACCGAAATACCGCCGGCGCCGGAAAACTCCTTGGTAAATACCCCCAGCCCCCGGGAAAGGCTTTTCCATGAAATTCTGCCGACCGGGTCGCCGGGCTGATACTGCTTCAAGCCTGAAAAATCATCTGCCCCTTGCTGAACCGGAATCCCATCGAATTCGTCGCCGCCCGGACTTACTCCAAACCCCATGGGACCGGCTATTGGTTTGGGGTAGACCACATACGAAACATCCGGAGATATCACCGTCCATGCCCGGAACAGACCGAGGGGATACCGGGTCCAGGCGGTGATCCGCCCGGCTCTGAAAATCCCCCGGGAGCGGGTGGGACAGTTAACGGATACGGTTTCATCGGTTTTAACGTCGATATTTTCAAGTGCCGGATGTTCTTTTTCCATCATAAACCCTATGGCCCGGCGATGGCCGGATTCCGCACGGACCGCAAGCATGAACAGGACGGTCTTTCCCGCAAATACCGGTTCCGCAGATACGGAAAGAATTTTTATGCCCAGCAGGTTTCGATACGTGTGAATCATGGAAATCAGTGAAATACTGCCGAGGAGAAACACCAGCAGAAAGCCGAGATTGTTGTTGTAGTTAATGGAGCCCAGGAGCATGGCAAAAAGGATCAGAAGAAATAATAATCCGTAAGACGTGGGAAGGATGTAGACCTGCCTGCGGTTGAAGGTCAATGGCAGGGTCGCGGATTTACCGGCTTTCGCGATTTTCTGTTTTTGGGGCGGTGTCAAAGCGGTACCGGCACTTGTGAAAAAATTTCCATGAGCCGGCTTTGGGGTATTTCAAGCCCTTCGGTCCGCGTCCGCAGGCGATGACCGACGACCCAGGGCATCACCTCCTGAAGGTCTTCGGGAATCATGTAATCTCTCCCCTGCAGATGGGCCCATGACCGGGATGCCTGCTGAAGGGCAAGTCCGGCCCTCGGCGACAGCCCGACATGAAACAGGGCGGATGTTCGTGTAAAATGGATAATATCCTGCAGATAGTCGATAAATTTATCCGATGCGCTCACCTGGCTGATTTTCGCCTGAATATCGAAGACCGCATCATGCATCGTGCAGGTGCCCATGGCATCCAATACCGTTTGGGCCCCTTCCCCGATTAAAATCCTTTTTTCGGCCGCGCGGTTCGGATATCCCAGCTTGATGCGCATCAGAAACCGGTCGAGCTGGGAGTCGGGCAGCGGGAACGTACCGGCATGTTCGAGGGGATTCTGGGTAGCGATCACGAAAAAAGGCTGCTTCAGCGCCCGGGTTTCGCCCTCGGTGGTCACCTGCTGCTCTTCCATGGCTTCGAGCAACGCGCTCTGGGTTTTAGGCGTGGCCCGGTTGATCTCATCAGCCAGAAGGACCTGGGTGAAAATCGGACCGGGATGAAAATGAAATGTCGCTGCATTCTGATCGAAAATGGATACCCCTAAGATATCTCCGGGCAACATATCGCTGGTAAACTGAATCCGTTGAAAATCAAGCCCCAGGCATTTGGCCAGGACCTTGGCCATCGTGGTTTTGCCGATCCCGGGCAAATCCTCGATCAGCAGATGCCCCCGGGCAAAAAGACAGGTGAGGGCCAGGCGGACCTGGGGTTCCTTGCCAATTAAAACGCTGCTGATCTGTTTTATAATCGATTCAAACTGCTTATTCATATGGGTATCATCTTTCCATTATCGCAAAAAATTTGTGAATTTAACGGTCACCTGAACCATAAACCGGGGGGGGCATTCAGGCATTAGTTGGCCGAAGAAGTGCTTAAATCCTCAACGAATTCGACAAATTTGAACAACCAGATAACATCCGCCCCGGCCCGGTGGTGAATTGATTTGTTTGCTGAAAATTCCTGAAAAAGGTCAATGAGCCTCTTTTTTGGGAATCTGCTTTTGATCTTTTTGTTTAAAAAATATTTTAAATTTTTTATCTTTATCAAGCCGGGATCATATCCGGAATCGACAAGCAGCCGCTCTTTCCACATATTGTCAAACCGGGGTTCGTCGGAATAAGCCGTTTGCCCGGCAAGGTCATCGATCATGAGTTTTGCAACCCGCCGGGGATCTTTTCCGTTTACTAAAAGTTTCTCCCTGGGTATCTGGTGAAATTCATAGCTTTTGGGGTTCCAGTCCGTCCAGCCATCCATTTTATCAGGGTTCAGCAGATATGACGCCACTGTTTTTACGCTGCTCCCCCACGCAACCTCAATGGGATACGAAGACTTGCTTAAGCCCGATGCCTCAAAATCTATAATGTACATGGATTGTCCTTATCCATACATTCTTCGCATGTCATTTCACATTCAACATCCGCAGCGATCTGATTATACTGTTTAAACTCCTCTTTTGTTACGCGTTCACAGATTTCAGAAATTTCAAGCGGGATATCATTTGTGCACAAGGTTTTTAAAATTTTTATTATATCCAACCGATCGGACAATCCTTTTTCGGTATTCCGGTTTTTATTGTAGCGGTGCAGCTTCAAGGCAATCAAAATTTCGGGTTTGACTATTTCGATCCGTGTCTCGCCGACTTTAAGAATATTGGTTGTTTGTTTCCTGTTATTTAAAATATAACGGATGAGCTTTTTTCTAACCGGCTTGCTTTGTACGGACAGAAAATCAACATAAATCCCGGTCTGCCGGTGTTTCATGCTGTGCATTGCCGAGTCGGAATCCGCAAAATGGGTTTCCAGTTTTTCACGGACCGAATCCGGTATTTCATCGTCAAGAAACATTTCAAACTCTGTTTCGGGAAGAAGAATATCCACATCATAAGTCATCCTGGGAATGATCGGGTAACGGATATACTTTGAGGCGGCAATTGCGCCGATCAGAATCCCTTTTGGATAGACATCAACAATGTCTGATATCGCATTGTTAAAGCGGCTCTGGTTCGAATTTCCATAGACATTGGCGAAAAAATCATCTGCCAGCAATTCGCATTGCGAATTATCGCATTGAATAAATTTTTGTTTCATTTTTTCCTGCCTGGTTGTTGTATTTATGAATCTTCAAGTCTCCGGCGCCATCAAAGGTCATAGAGGGTATCATCATGCCCGGGAGGGCTGTTTTTCCGCCCCGCCCTTTTGCCGCGCCTTCCATTAGCAAAAAAGGGCTCCTCGTTTTCCAGCCGACCACCAAGATCCGCCTCGATCTGCTCCGGGTCTTCCCCCTTCTCCATACGGCGTATGGCTTCTTCCATGCCGGAGCCGAGTTCCATGCCGGTCATGCCCGAAAGCTTGCGCATAAGCGTTGCCGCCTGCCGGGGATCATCTGGATTGATGTGTTCGGATTCGTTTGCAAGCATTTCAACGGCCTTTTCCATTTTCGACGGATCGACCGGCATGTCGTCATCGCCCCCTTCGTCACCCCCCCCGGAAACGGTTGCAAATACCGACATCTTCCGGGTAAGCTTGCAGGTATCGCACCTGGGGCAGATCGGCGCCTTTTTCGTATTGACCCTTTTTGAAAAAAAGTTAAATATCATGTGGCAATTGCTGCAATAGAACTCGTAGATAGGCATAAAACAAGCTCCCGGCTATCATGAATGTAAGGTACAATTTCTTAAATGTGACAGATTAGTAAAGAGTCCGTCAACTCTGTTACGTTGGCTAAGTAGAAAGTTCCATATACAAGGCGTAGCAGGTCGCGAAAGCGGAGGCATACATAGAGTATTCCGAGCATTTCGCGACCCGCTACAACGCAGTAGATGGGACTTTCTACGACGCCAATGCAATTATTCTAATAACAACCCCCACGCTTGTCAATAAGCGGCCAACATAAGCGGACAGTTAAATACCATGCACACTGGTGTAACAAAAGAAAATATAAGCATTGTTTTAAACAGGCCCCGTTTTCCTGAAAACATCGGGTCTGCGGCCCGGGCCATGAAAAACATGGGGATTTCAGACCTTGTGGTGGTTGCTCCCGAGATTTTTGATAAAGGCCGCGTCAAAGCCCTTGCCACGCATGCTGCATTGGATGTGGTTGAAAACATCCGGCTGTTTGACACGCTTGCCAAAGCGCTTGCCCCCTTTTCTTACGTCGTGGGCACAACGGCAAGACTTGGAGACAAAAGGCAGGCATTGTCCACCCCGGCCCGGCTTGCGGAAAAGCTCGTGCCTATCTCGGCCGCAAACAGGGTCGCCATTGTCTTCGGGCCCGAGGACCGGGGGCTTACAAACCCGGAACTGTCTTACTGCCACAGCCTTGTAACCATACCCACCGCAGACTTTTCTTCATTAAACCTTGCCCAGGCCGTGATGATAATCTCATACGAACTTTTTAGGGCCGGGATTCCCGCGCCAAAAGAATTTGCGCCCCGGCTCGCCACCCGCTTTGAACTGGACCCCATGTACGGGCAGCTCACGGACCTGCTGGTCAGGATCAGCTATATACAGCCGGATAACCCGGACCACTGGATGCATAAAATAAGAAAGGCCCTTTCACGCGTCTCCCTTAAGGCTGCCGAGGTCTCAATAATCAGGGGGATATGCCGTCAGGTCAACTGGTATGCGAAAAAATGCTATTCAGACGGCAGAAAAGGCCTTTTGCCCGACCCGGCTCTTGGCATTGATAACGATTTTCATGGACCAACCGAATCATAAATTGTCGGAACTATGCGCATCCCGGCGTCACCGATAGTAACTAGAACCGCGCCGTTTAAATCAGTGCGGAACACCTGGTATCCACGCACCGCATACCGGAAAAGCACGGTCTTTGACGGAAGCCCCGGCCTGTTTCCCCGGGCGGAGATTATGACCGTTTCCGGCCGTACATTATCTAAAAAGCCGGGGGTAGAAGAGGTTCGGCTCCCGTGATGGGGCGAGACAAGGACGGTTGAAAGCAGGCCCGGCCCTGCCGATAAAACCAGGGCCTTTTCAGCCGGCACCTCGATATCTGCCGGAAACAGGATTGACCTTCCTTTAAATGAAACCTTAACCACAACGCAATGGTTGTTCCGGTTATTTTCCCGTTCTTTCGGCAGCGCGTGAACAAAAGTTTCGGCGGGATACAGGATATTTATTTCTGCTCCGTTCTCGCTCCATTTTCGTGCTACCCTTGAAAAATCAGGGCACGGGATAGATTTTTCCCCTATGATCCGCTTGAACTCCGTATATTCGTCAGTGTCCGATGGATCACCGTTTTCAATGACCTGGCCCACATTGAAGTATTTTACCACATAAACCAGCCCGTTTAAATGATCTGCGTCAGGGTGTGACAGGACAAGCGTGTCTACCGTTAATACCCTTTTGTGCCAGAGAAACGGGGCGACAATGTTTTTCCCGACGTCAAAGACCGAATTTCCGTAAAACCCTCCCCCGTCAATGAGCATGCATTTCCCGCCGGCAAACTCCACCAGGGCCGAACTACCCTGGCCCACATCGATAATGGTTGTCCGCAGATCATCATGATAAAATCTTATGCGCATCCAGTAGAAAGCATCGCCACATAAAACAAGAAGGCCGAGAACAACGACGGCCATGGCAGCACGACGACCCGGTATTTTTCCCGGCAAAATTATTGACCGGGCATCCGAAACATCTTTATTTTTATTCCTGTTGCCGATCAGGAAAAAAACACCGGCAACAATCATGTAAAAGCAGATTATCTCGATCATTGACGGTGTGATCGTCTTAAAGGATGCATAAGGGATGCGGGAAATGGCATGCACCAGGGATAGACAAGGCGAAAGAACGGCCGCGCAAAGTTCAAACCCGATTTTAGCGGCCCCTGGAAACAAAATATGGAGCAGAACAGAAAAAAGACCGCAGGGGACCACTATAAACCCTATGACGGGCACGAGGATGATATTTGAAAATATGCCGGCAATGGATACCTGGTTGAAATAGAGCATCACAAGGGGCGCGGTACCTATGATGGCGCACATGGAAACAAAAACAAATGTGCGAAGGCGGGAAAAAAGCCCGTGCAAAAAACCGGTTTCAATATATGGCCGCCGGCCGCCGTGCCGATGATAAAGCCCGTAGAAAATGGCACAGACAGCGGCAAAGGAGAGCTTAAAGGATATATCAAACAAAGCCGGGGGGAAAAGAATCAATATTACAAACGCCGCCACCGCAATTGTATTTAACAAATCATAATCCCTGCGGATAAAAAAAGCGATCAGAAAAACCATGACCATCAAAACAGCCCGCTGGGTCGAAGGCGACATCCCGGATATCAGGCCGTAAAAAAGGACGATGCCCCCTGAAAAAAGAGCGGCCCACCTGCCGGTGGCTCCCCGGGAAAGAAGATAATATGAAAACGAGAAAAGCCATTTAAAGAAAAAAAACGAGGCTGCCGCGACAATACCCACATGAAGCCCTGATATGGCCAGAAGGTGACTCACCCCTGCCCGGCTGAAATCATCACGCAGGTCCGGGGTTATCCGGTCTTTTTTCCCCACAACAAGGGCCGACAGCACGGCAGCGGTTTTTTCAAAAGAAAAATATTTGCTATAACTGCCGAATAATTTAAAATATTTGTCTAACCTTGTTGAAAAATTCTCACAGGCCGTATTTATATCGTAATTAACACCGGCTCTGAAGTTCTCCACACGACTCTTATACCCGCCTCTTTTTTCGCGTGATATCACCTTGATTTTAGGTGCATCCGCATAAACACTCCCCCAGATGTTCTTAAACTTCATGAAGCGCCTATAATCAAAGCCTCCGGGGTTGTTAAAATTCTTAAACCCCCGAATTTTTCCGTTTACGGCAATACGATCCCCGGGCAATATTTTCGGCAGGCGACCGCGAAACACCGCCCTTACGCGGCCCGGAATCCGGGCCTCCGCACTGCCCTGTTTTGCGGCCAGAATATCATCAAGCACACAAACGATACGGCCCGAAGGTTTTACAGATAAACCGGAAACCGTTCCGCAGATCCGGACTACATGGGCGTCGATAAGAGGTTTTGCCTGGCCCGGAGGAAAAAACAAGGGAGACCAGGGGGACATGGACAGGATGCCGGCCGCAAACATCAGGACAATGGGTGAAATAAAGGAGCCCGTTTTTTTGAAAACATGGAAAATCACTCGGGCAAGAGAGAAGATTGCGATAAAAACAGCCGCGAAAAAGAAAATTTGAAAAATCCGAGCACCCGCATGTTCCGGAATCATCCCAAATAATGCAATGCCTGCGGCATATGACAATAGAAGCGGGATTAACGGCCGGAAATAATTCATGTTGCCGTCCCGGTTGATTTTGATTTATGGACGTATTTGACCAAACATCCAAAGCAATGAGAGACTATTGACATTTCCCTTTCAAACAACCATAATGGAACCAAATTGAATGCCAATCATCAAGCATATGGAGGCTAATTATGGCAACAATCACAGTGAAAAACATTAATGATAAAACCTATAAATCACTAAAGGAACTTGCAGCCGGGCATAACCGCAGCATCAACGGCGAAGTCATACATCTTATCGAAAAAGCATCTAAAAGCACAAAAATAGATCTTAATCAATACCTTATTGAAGCAAGAAAATTCCGAAAAAAAACAAAAAAAAATATAATAAACGACACGACACTCACAGAAGCAAAAAATGAGGCAAGGCCATGATAGTTGTTGACACAAACGTTATCAGCTACTTCTATCTTTCCTCTGAGTATTCCGAATTGGCCGAGCAATTATTTAAAAAAATGCCTTATTGGGCGGCACCGATTCTATGGCGAAGCGAGTTTAGAAATGTGCTGTCATTTTATATCAGAAAAAAAATACTTAATCTACATGATGCCATTTCTATTTTTGAGGAGGCAGCGACTTTATTGCAGGATAACGAATATGAAATCAATTCCTTTCAGGTGTTAACACTATCACATTCAAGTGGTTGTTCAGCTTATGATTGTGAGTTCGTCAATTTAGCGCAGAATATGGACATCCCCCTTGTTACCATGGACAAAAAAATACTTGGCAGATTCAGGGAAACAGCCGTCTCTATTGAAGAATACATACAAAAACATTGAGCCAACAGCCTCTATGCCCCACCCCCGGGCACCCGGCGGATATCGGCCCCGAGCCCGGAGAATTTTTCCTCAAGCCTTTCATATCCACGGTCAAGGTGATAGATACGGGATATCCGGGTTGTTCCTTCGGCCACCAATCCTGCCAGCACCAGGGACGCGCTGGCCCTTAAATCGGTGGCCATAACGGGCGCTCCGGACAGCCTTTTCCCGCCCTTGACCATGGCGTGACTTCCCGAGATGGCAATATCGGTACCCATCCTTTTCAGCTCGCTTACATGGATGAACCGGTTTTCAAAAACCGTTTCCGAAATAACGCTCAGGCCCCCGGCAACTGCCATCAACACCATGAACTGGGCCTGCATGTCGGTGGGAAAGCCGGGATACGGCAGGGTCTTGATGTCAATGCTTTTGATTGGCGTATTGCCGTGCACCTCAATGTTTTTCCCACTCACCGAAACATCCGCGCCCGCTTCGCGGAGCTTTGAAATAACGGCCTTTAAATGATCGGGCTCGCAGTCTTTTATCAATACCCGCCCCTGGGTAAGGGCTCCGGCCACCATGTATGTGCCCGCCTCTATCCGGTCGGGTATTATCTCAGCCGAAACGGGGTTAAGCCCTTCAACGCCCCGTATGGTTATTGCCGGCGTGCCTGCGTCGCTTATCTCGGCGCCCATGTTGTTTAACATATCGGCCAGGGCCACGATTTCGGGTTCACGTGCGGCATTTCGCAAAACAGTCGTCCCTTTAGCAAGGGTTGCGGCCATCATAAGGTTCTCGGTCCCGGTGACAGTCGGAATGTCGAAAAATATCTCGTCACCGACAAGCCGGTCGGCTGAAGCTTCAACATATCCATGTTCGAGTTTGATATCGGCGCCGAGCCTGGCAAGGCCCTTGAGATGTAGATTAATGGGCCGCGCTCCTATGGCGCATCCCCCGGGAAGCGACACCCTGGCTTTTTTCAGACGGGCCAAAAGAGGGCCAAGGACGAGTATGGACGCCCGCATCTGACGGACCAGATCATAGGGGGCCTCAAAAACGCTAAGGTTCGAGGTGTCGATTACGGCGGTGTCCTCTTCTCGCGAAACCTCAGCCCCGAGACACGATATAAGCGCCAGTATGGTTTTAATATCTTTTAACGCCGGAACATTGGAAAATGAAAAAACTCCGCCGGTAAGTATTGACGCCGCGATCATGGGAAGGGCCGCGTTCTTGGCCCCGCTGATGGCAACCTCCCCTGCCAGGGATTTTCCGCCGTTAATAACTATTTCGTCCAAAAAAGTGCCCTCCTAATACAAAAAACGCCGCTTCCGGCCCGTTTTCAGACCGGCGCGGCGCCGCTAAAACCCCATTGCCTTATGCACAAACAGCCGGACCGGCGTTCAGTGACCTTTATCGTCTCCTTCACTTTTCTTTGTGCAATCAACGACCGACTTTATGATGCAAAACGTCATGCCCATGCCGATAATCGACAGGGCGTACCAGAGCCCGCCCATGAATACCATGTGCCCGATATCCCATGACCATTCAAAACAAAACGGAAACATATTTTCCTCCTTAAACCGGGTTTAATTCCTTTTCCTGGGGAAATACCGGCAAATATCGGTAAGAAATTGACAAAAGGATGATCCCGTAGGCAACGGGAAGAATCGTGGTGGCGACCTCCTGCCAGCTCGGCGAATACATATACCATTTGTGAAAGGGGAAGAGCGGGACAGCCATTACCTGCAGCACCATCACCCACCGGTTGATGCAAATCCCGATAACGGCCAGTATGGCAGCGCTTATGAGTAAAAAGCCGTTTTCCCGCCCTTTTTTTGTAATGAGGACAAGGGCCGGAAGCACCCCGCAGACCAATATCTCGGCTATCAGAATCCATATGCCGTATACCGGATTATTGGAATAAAAATCCATGAGATGAAAACCGAACTGCGGGGCCGTATGAGCGGCCCAGTACCAGGTATCGATAATCTTGGCTATTATGTAGGTTAAGAGCATCCAGCCGGAAATCTTTGCCAGAAGCTGATAAACGCTGTCTTTGACCAGTTTTTTACGGGTGATCTTTTCCGTGAGCCAAGTGACCAGTATGGTGAAACACGGGCCAACCGCAGCCGCCGACCAGGTAAAGAGAAAAAAGGTCCAGGGCCAGATCAGAAGCCCGGAACGATAGGCAAACGGCCTGCCGTAAAGCACCCCGGCAACCCCGCCAAGAGACCCCTGGTGAAAAAAGGAAAGAAAGACGCCAACAGCCGCGAACACCGCCATGATGCCGTGCATATTGTGCCCGAGATGATGAAGAAACGGCACTCTGTCTATCTTTGGATTTTCCAGAATAAGTGGAATATACTCTATGGTCAAAACCAGAAAATAGCATGAAAGGCAGAACGCCACCTCGGTAAGCATGGAATGGACATTGGCGTGCCAGAAGATAAACCATCCGCGCAAGGGCTGTCCTATGTCGATAGCAAGGATCAACAGGGCCGAGCTATAACAGATAAAACCCAGAACGACCGCGTAGTTTATGATGTTCTTTAATTCCTTTTTCCCTATGATATAGACAAGAAACCCGGAAAAAAAGGCGCCGCCGCCCAGGGCGATCACCGCAAGGTCAGCCCATATCCAGAGGGCAAACCCGTAGGCGTCGTTCATGTTGGTCTGGTTCAGGCCTTTCCACCAGATCAGGCCCATGGCGTAAACGCCCCAGAGCAGCACGGCGCCGATGGCCGTAATCCAGAGCATAAATTGGGCGGTCGAACAGCGTTTCACTCCCGAAGGAATTGCTGAAGTCGTCATTATACATCTACTCCTTGATATCTGTATGACTGTCTATGTTATCGCATTGACGGCGGACCCAGTCCCTTTTGGTAAGATAATATACCTTGGGGTTGGTATGGAGCGATTCTAAGAGCCTGAAGGCGTTTTTATCTTTTTTCAGGCTGTGAACCTTGTGATCCGGGTTATTCAGGTCCCCGAAGGTTATGGCTTTCACCGGGCATGCCTCGGCGCAGGCGGTCTGGTATTCAGTTTCCTCGACTTGCATGCGCTCCTCCACAAAAGCCTTCTCCTTTGCCTGCTGGTACCGGTGGAAGCAAAACGAGCATTTTTCGACCACACCGCGCATGCGGACCGACACGCTCGGGTTAAGCGATTTTTTCATGTCGGCCGGCCAGACCGGGTCCCACCAGTTGAATGTACGGGCATGGTATGGACAGGCGGCCATGCAGTATCGGCACCCAAAACACCGGGTATATATCTGACTCACGATTCCGGTTTCATGATCGTAATCCGTGGCAACGGCGGGGCATACGGACACGCACGGAGCATGGCCGTGGCCGTGCATGCCGTCGCATTGCATGCACGGCATGGGGATATGGCAAATATCCACATCCGGAAACGACTTGTTGTTGCTTACCTTAAAAACCCTGAGCCAATTGAGGCTGTCAAGCTTTTTTGTCTCGTCTGTTCTAAACGGCACGTTGTTTTCCGAGTAGCAGGCTACCATGCAGGCCCCGCAACCGGTACATTTATCGAGGTCAATGACCATTCCGTACCGTCTGACTTTTTTATGCTGGTTATTTTCCGTCATCTGCGCCTCTTTTGCTTTAAATTACACTTTTTCAAGGGTGGCCCTTATCCCCCATGCCATGTTCATCCCGGAAACCGGATCCGATACATCATTAATCAGGGCATTAATATTAATCCCCTTCCCGTTCGTGTACTTATCCGGGGCCCGGTGCCCCAGGCCGTGAGGCAGCGCCACAACACCCGGCATTATTCCCGAAAACAGGTGCACACGAACACGTGCTCTGCCGGCAGGTGTTTTCAGAACAACGCCGCTTCCTTCGGACAGGCCAAAACGGGCCGCTGTTTCCGGGTTGATCTCTACCAATCCGTTGTTTTTGACAAGTACCGTATCGTCGATGATCTTCATCATAAACGGCGATGGGGCAAGAATCCCGCATGAAAGCCGAATGGAATCATAGGGTATCAGCACGAGCGGATAATCTTTTTCACCGCCGGGAAGCGATGCCGCCCCCTCCAGAACTTTTGGATGGTATCCATGGCCATCTGAATTCGCCAGGGCTGCGGGATAAAATTCATATTTCCGGGAGCCGGTGTTAAAGGCCTCAAGCCAGGGCTTTGGCGCCGCCTTTTCATCAATCCAGAAACCATTTTCATCCAGGTCGGACCATACATCGGCCAGGGTCTGCTCTAAAAAAGTCCCGTAATCTTCCCAGGGAAAGGCGGTTTCAACAAAGCCGCCAAACGATTT
The DNA here is from genome assembly GCA_013151835.1 of Deltaproteobacteria bacterium. GTDB lineage: Bacteria > Desulfobacterota > Desulfobacteria > Desulfobacterales > Desulfosalsimonadaceae > JAADHK01. The sequence continues at coordinate 26,876 of JAADHK010000061.1, read as the reverse complement.
TGCAAGCGTTATAATGGTATCCCCCAGGTGACGGGTGTCATAAAGGGGCTCCACAGCCGGTTTTGCAAGCCCGATTACCGGGACAGGCACACCCGGGGGGGATGGCACGTCACGGGTTTTTTCAAGAAAAAAGTGATCCGGAAGAAGGATGTCCGAATACATGGCCGTCTCGTCCATGACAGACGAAAAATTTACGATAAACGGAATCCGCGAAAATGCCTTTTTGGCGGCTTCGGGATCATTCATGGTATATAGAGGATTTGCATCGGTCACAAAAAGGGCCTGAACCGGAGAATCTCCTTTGGCTGAATTAATGGCTGCGGGAAGTCTGTTTATAAGGTAACGGGTATTGGGATACGCGCCGGTGCCGGCTCCGTCGATCCGGGGCTGCTGCCGACCCTTTGAGGCCGTGAGATCCACATTCATCTCGGGCCAGGTCAGGTAATCGGGCTCGGCAACCGCGCGGATGCCGCCCGGCCGGTTTATATTCCCCTTAAGTGCATTCAAGCAAAGGACGGCCAGGCATTCATCAACGCCGTCGGAAGCCCTGCCCTGCCCGCGGCCGCTTATTGCAACGGCCTTTGCCGCGCCGGCGAAGGCGCGCGCGACTGATTCTATTTCAACCGCAGAAATTCCGGTAATGTCGGCCACATGGGAAGGAGCGTAATGGTTCAGGACAAGCGCCTTATATCCCTGCCGGGTATTTCCCGCTTCATCGGACCAGTCTTCAAATCCGAATGAAAAATTATCGATAAAATCCCGGTTATAAAGCCCCTCGCGCACGATCACATGGCCCATGCCCAAGGCAAGGGTTCCCTCGGTTCCCGGCCGTGCGGCAAGCCATTTATCGGCCCGGGCCGCGCTATCGGACAGACGGGGTTCAATTTGGACCACGGTCTTATCAACATTTGAGCCAACCAGGTTAAGCATACGCCCGGGTGCACCCCAGCCTTCCATCAGCCCTGCTCCAAAGCTCAGGATAAAGTTCGTATTTTCGAAGTCAAACCCCATGCTTCCGTCCTGACCCTGGGTAAGATAAAGGGCCAGTTCATCGGCATCACGGGAAGATGCGTCCCGGATATAATTGGGCGAACCATAGGCGGTTAAAAACCGGTCGATAAGGTAGGAGACCGTTCCCCGGTCCGATCCGGCAATACAGGCAAGGGTATGAGGCATATCTTTTGTGCGCAGGTCCTGGAGTTTATCCTTAACGGTTGCAAGGGCTTCATCCCAGCTGATCTTTTTAAATTTGCCTGATCCGCGCGGCCCAACGCGCTTCATGGGCGACTTGATCCTCGTGGGCCCGTACAAATACTGGAGGCCTGAAAAACCACGGGGACATATGCTCCCATGATTTACCGGGTAATCGGACAGGCCCTCGATTTTTACGGCCCTTTTCCCGACCTTGCGGACCCTGATCCCGCATCCGCCGGGACAGAGCGTACATACGGTATTTACCTCCGAGACTTCTCCCGGTTCCGGCACGGGGGTCCAGGACCAGTTCTGGGTCCATATGGAAGCATCATCCATCAGCTTCCACGGAAGGGGGGAAAAAAGCGTTCCCGCAGTTACCCCAAGCCCAAAAGACAAAAAACACCTGCGATCTATTTTCATTTACATACCTCTGTATTTATCTATTTGTGGCATTGAAAACACGCCCCCTTGCTCCCGGTTTCCTTGAGATGGCAGGCCGCGCAGTCATTCATCTTCATCGGCCTGGGACCGTCTGGCGCGCCGGATCCCAGCCCGGAAATACTATATCCCCAGATATCGCGGCTGTAACCCGAAATCCGGTTTTGCTCGTAGGTCTTCAATGTTTTTGAGTTGGCATAATCTCCGTGGCACGATTCGCAGCTCATGTCAGCACCTTTTACATGGGCCGCATGTGAGAAAAAGACACAGGGCGGCTGCCTGGAATAAATCAGCCAGGGGATTTCCTTTTCCTTTGAAAGGTAATCATCTATAAAAAGCTGCTCCGCCGGGTCTTCACCCATGGCCTCGTCAGAATGGCAGTCCTCGCATGAAGCCAGGTCGGGAACGCCCGCAAACGTGCCGTCATCACGGAAATAATGGCAGCTGTTGCACCCGTCATCCACCTGATCCATGTGGATAACGTGGCTGAAACGGACCGGCTGCTCCTTTTTTTCGTACAATAGATGGGGGAATGCGATCCACCCCACCAGAAGCGATCCGGCAAGCCCGATGATAAAAAAAAGCAGCACCATCCATCCGGATGAGGCGCCCGGTCCCGTATTGCCCCCTGTAATATTGCCTGTGCCATCAGATACTGGTCCCGACCCGGAAACGGTGTCCGCCGGGATTGCCGCCTGGGGTTCAGCTTGCGTGCTCATGAATTCTCCGTCGCGTCGTTAATAATATATTAATAATATAATATGGTTGCCGTAAATCTAATCCGGTTCATACGGGAAACTTTTTACTATTGTTTCAAATAGTAATGCCTTTAAAATTCCTGGTGCCTGGGACGAGAATCGAACTCGTACAGCCACTATGGGCCGAGGGATTTTAAGTCCCTTGCGTCTACCTGTTCCGCCACCCAGGCTTTGCAGATAATTACCGCTTCTCTTATTTTAAAAAGCAAAGGTTTGCAAGGAAAAATACAAAGCGCCCGATACATCGACCAACACGGAGAATTTGTAATTTTTTCCGGCTTGTCATAGGTTGTTTGATCTGGTAGAGAAAAACCCCATGAAAAATAAAAAATCAGATCAAACAACCTATATCGGCATTATCCTCGCGTCGGCATCGCCGAGACGAAAAATGCTGCTGCAACAAGCCGGCCTTGAGTTTAAAATCGTAACAAGCGGCATCGAGGAATTGCAGGCCGACGGCGATATCCCTGGCAAATACGCAGCCGGGCTTTCCCGGGCCAAGGCATTAGCCGTTTGTGAAAATTTTGAAAATGCCTGGGTGATCGGCGCCGATTCCATCGTGGTGATTGACGGGCAAATTCTGGAAAAACCTGACGACCGGGTCCATGCAAAGCAAATGCTGTCCATGCTCTCCGGACGAACACACATTGTGATCACCGGCTATACCATCGCCTGCCACGCACGGAATCATCTATTTACCGATATTGTTGAGACCGGCGTTACATTTAAAAAACTGAATAAGGCTGAAATCGACTGGTATACAAGGACTCCCGAACCCTATGACAAGGCCGGCGGCTATGCCATCCAGGGAACCGGCGCCTTTATTGTAAAGTCCATATCCGGATCATATACAAATGTGGTCGGGCTTCCGGTCTGCGAGGTCGTCGAACATCTTTACGCAAATGGGGTTGTCGACAGGGATTGACGAGCCTCGGTTGTCGTAGGGGCGGGGTTTATCCCGCCCGAAAACGGGAGGGCGTAAAGCCCTCCCCTACACATGGCCGAAACGATGACCATGGCCCAAAAAAGACTCTGACACATGAATAATGCGGTAAAAACAGAAAAAACGATTGATTCGCGCATACGGGTCGTAAAAGACAGGATAAAAAATGCGGCCCTTTCGTGCGGGCGGGAGCCCTCTTCCATAACCCTTGTGGCCGTGAGCAAGACCATGCCCGCACATAGGGTCAGTCAGGCAATCGATGCCGGAATATCGACCTTCGGCGAAAATTACATCCAGGAAGCCCGTGCCAAGGTTGATGAACTATCCCGATTTGGGGTGTCCTGGCACTTTATCGGTCACCTCCAAACCAACAAGGTCAAGTATGCCGTGCCCCGGTTTGATCTCATCCATTCGGTTGACAGCGAAAAACTGGCCCGGGAGATTGACCGGCAGGCGAAAAAGCTTGATAAGCGCCAGGCTATACTCATCCAGGTGAACGTTGGAAAAGAGGCATCCAAGTCGGGCATCGACGAGAACGGCGCTGAAAAACTGGTCCGTGCAGCTGCGGCAATGCCGAATCTTATCGTAAGGGGACTCATGGCAATCCCACCATTTTTCGACGATCCGGAGACGGCCCGCCCTTATTTCAAGGCACTTGCCGGGCTTCGGGAGCGTATCGCCCGGACAAAAATTTCCCATCAGTCCGGAGAAAAGTTCATGGCTGATCTTTCCATGGGCATGACCGGCGACTTTGAAGCTGCGATCACGGAAGGGGCGACTATGGTCAGGATTGGCACGGCCATTTTTGGACAAAGAAAATGAAAATCTTACTCCATATCTGCTGCGCGCCATGCTCCATCTTCCCGGTCGAGCAATTACGCGATGAAAATTTCGAGGTCAGGGGGTTTTTCTTCAGGCACAACATCCATCCATACACCGAATGTCTTAAAAGGGAAGAATCCCTTAAGAAGCATGCCGCAAGGATCGGGCTTAAGCTTATCTACCAGACCGGATATGACCTTGAAGGTTTTTTGCGAAAAGCGGCTTTCCGTGAACAGGACCGTTGCCGCATCTGCTATTTTGAACGCCTGAATGAAACAGCAAAACTTGCCCGCCACGGAAAATTTGACTGTTTTTCCTCCACCCTCCTGTACAGCAAATTCCAGAACCACGAACTGATAAGGCAAATCGGGGAGTCGATAGGAAAAAGCATCGGCATTCCCTTTTATTACTCGGATTTTCGGACAGGCTGGAAGTACGGAATCGAGGAATCAAAAAAACTTGCCATGTACCGTCAGCAATATTGCGGATGCATATACAGCGAAAAGCAGAGGTTCTTTCATCCGCCGAAAAACAGGCCCAAAGACGGCAATAAGCAGAACACTTACGATGTCCTGTAAAAAGTTTTTGCACGAACACTCGCGGACCCAGACCTGATGTATGAAAACATCCTCTATTTTATAGTCGCAATCCTGGTATATTCAACCTACCAGCCGCCCGGGACGCCCTTTTTAAATCCAATGCAAACCCTGGCCCTCTTTATTGTGTTTGCACTCTTTTTTATCTTAGTAACCAAAAGGACTTTTTCGCGGCTGATATCCGGCGCGCGGCAATCCCGGCGCATCTTCGATCTTTCGCTCGCAAACGCCGCGACCCGGCAGTCGGTCATGGCCATCATGGTCTTTACAATAGACATCTACGGCCTGAATCTGCCGGCATATGTCGAACAGGCTGAGATATTCAAGCTGATTCCCACCCTTGGCGTGGCTCTTTTTTTCATTCTTTTTACCCTGTACATGGCGGTCGTGTGGACAATGACCCATGATGCCCAGGTCCGCATACACGGCACGGGGATCACGCGAAGACAATTTCTTTCAACAAACCTGATGTTTGCGATCCCGGTAATCCTGCCGTGGTTTCTCCTCTCTCTGATCCTGGACCTCATAGGGGTGTTGCCGCTCGGCCGTTTCAAGCCTTTTTATGACTCGACTTTCGGACAGATTGCAGTCTTTATGATCTTTTTATCCGGCATCGCCCTTGCCGGGCCCTGGCTTATTATTAAAACATGGGGATGCGCCCCGCTTCCCATTGGTCCCGCCAGAAAAAGAATCACCGGCCTGTGCAAAAAAGCAAAAATATCATTTGCGGGGATCATGAACTGGCCCCTTGCCGGAGGACGGATAATGACTGCCGGCGTCATGGGAATTTTTAAAAAATTTCGCTATCTCCTGATCACCCCCGCCCTGCTTGAAGTGCTTTCCGAGGATGAAATCGATGGCGTCATATCGCACGAAATCGGGCACGTCCTCCACCACCACATGTTCTTTTATTTCATCTTTCTTGCCGGATACATCATTATCTCATATACGCTTTTAAACCTTACGAGCCTTTTAACACTATTCGCGCAGATCGCATTTTTTACGCCCATGCCTTCTTCTTCGACAAGCACTGGCCTTGCTTCATTTGCCTTCGGGGCCTGCCTGGTCCTCACCTTTGTCTTATACTTCAGGTACGGATTCGGTTATTTCATGCGCAACTTCGAGCGGCAGGCCGACATTGCCGTCTATCCCCTCATGGGAAGCGCGATTCCCCTGATTTCCACATTTTATAAAATAGCCTCTTTTTCAGGGCAATCCCCGGACCGGCCCAACTGGCATCATTTCAGCATCAATGAACGGATAGGCTTTTTAAAAAAATGCGAGCAGGATGAAAAATGGATTAAAAGGCATCACAAGAAAGTAAGGGTATCGGTTGCGGCATATCTCATCACAATGACCCTGTTCGGGACAATATGCATTCAGATGAATTTCGGTGAAACGGGCCGGAGGGTTTCGAAAAACATTATTGAAAAAGCGCTTGTATTTGCCGCAGCCCGGAATCCGGACAAGGCCTTTCACCTGGCTGCCCTGTCGGACTTCTATTATTCCGAAAATCGGTACGCAGATGCCGTAAAAACCTACAAAAAAACGCTGGCCGTTGATAAAAGGAATTTGCGCGCGTTAAACAACCTTGCATGGTTGTATACCACCTGCCCGACAAAAGGGCTCAGGCGGCCGGCGACGGCGCTCAAACTCGCGCAGCGGGCCGCAAGCCTGTCCGAGGCGCCCCATGTTTTAGACACGCTGGCCGAAGCCCTTTATGCGAACCGGTTTTACGGCCCGGCGGTCATCGTTTCAACAAGGGCCGCGAACACGGCCGATAAAAACAGGGGGTATTACATAAAACAGTTAGAAAGATTCAGGGAGGCATTGAGGGAAAATGCTGCTGATCCATAAGGCTGTCAATAACCGATCTTACCATGTGCTTCATACTGACGTTTCCAAAGCAAAGCCAAAGAATAAACCTGTCCTCTGTGAGATTCAGTGTGTGCATGATCTCTTTTTCTTCCATTCCTTTTATCGCCAGGGCCGCGACATTGCCGTAAAAATCCTCGAGAAAGGCAAGTTTTCGGGCAAGAAACTTTTTCCCGTCTTCCGGCCGGGGATTGTGGCCGCAGAAGAGCGCCTCAAAATCGAGTGAAAGGATTTTTTTAATGGAAGTAATCTGGTCGGCGATCTTCTCGTCCGACCTGAAATACCGAATCCGGTCCCCGAGATAAATATCTCCTGAAAAAAGCCAGCCATTCCGGGTTTCCAGGTATACCGTATGATCCTTGCTGTGTCCCGGTGCGTGTACCGGGACAAGCGTGAATCCCATGCCCTCCCATTTATCATCAAACGGTGTTACCTCCACTGGCTCGCCCGCGCCCCAGATCAGGCGCTGATAAGGTAAAATACGATATTTTTTTTCAAGCTTTTGAGCAGTCAGCCGGTGGCCGTACACCGGGACATTAAATCTTTTCTTTATGGCAGAGGCGTTTCCGCCGTGGTCCTCGTGGTGATGCGTGAGAAACACCGAATCCGGAGGATCTGCTTTAAGAATATTTATAATGTCTTTTCTCACATGGGCAAAGGCCGTGTCTATCAAGACCGGGCCGATCCTGTAAACATAGGCGGTCATCAACGGTCGCCCCACCGGAGACCAGCCGAACTCATACCCGGTCACAGGACCATAATCATGTTTTTTTAGTATTCGCATCCGGTCTGTCCATCTCCTGTCTGGAATTATTTACGGCATGGCTGTAGCACAGGGCAAAGATACGGGCAAGGAGGGGCGCGTATCGAATATCCCTTTTATTGACGCAAGCATCCATTCCTGCTATAAATATAATAAATTCTGAAATCGTACATTCAGATATGCTATGATGTTACAATAATCTTCTGCAGCAGACATTATCCGCAATTCAGATGATCGGCAAAAGGAGTATCATGACGACGGCTTTCCGCCCGGTTTCATACCCTCAATACCGGATATCGCAGGCCCCTGACTCGGGTCTTGTAATCACGTTTTCCGGGCCGCTGGACATAAAAACGGTGCCGTCCATCTTTAAAACCATGCCTGGGGCACTGAAGAAGATTTCTACCCATAGGGCCGTCATCGACCTAGGCGCAGTCAACACGATGGACGACTACGGGGTCATGCTTATGGCAAAGATACGCTATTTTCTAAACCTGCCAGATGACGGGATTGAAATAAAAAACAGCCCGACGTTTCTCGAACAAACCCTGTCCCAAATAGAGGTGGATTACAATAGCAAGTGCGCCATTGCCAGAAGAAAGCCCGAAAATATAATTGCCCAGTTTGGCGGGACCGCCATAAACACTCTTTTTGACATCAGGTTTTTTATCGCCTTTATCGGATCTACGGTATTATCCCTATTACGGGTCATCAGGTCCCCGAAAGCCCTTCGCTTTGACGATGTTCTTACCCACATGAAAACCACGGGCGTGGACGCGGTTCCGGTTGTGGCGCTTATAAGCTTTCTTCTGGGGCTGATCATGGCGTTCATGTCCTCGCTGCAGCTCAAACCTTTCGGGGCCAACATCTATGTGGCATCCCTCGTGGCACTGGCCATGGTGTCGGAACTCGGTCCCATCATGACTGCCATCGTTGTTGCGGGCCGGTCCGGCTCGGCCTACGCCGCCGAGATAAGCACCATGAAAATATCCGAGGAGATAGACGCTCTTTTCGTCATGGGCTTTGATCCCAACCTGTTTCTCGTCATTCCCAGACTCATCGCGGCCGCCCTTGTCGTCCCCTTGCTGACGGCTTTTGCAAACCTGTTCGCCATTGCCGGCGGACTGGTCATCGGCATCACCATGTTAAACCTGTCTGTCACGGCATATGTCACCCAGACCATGGAAGCCCTTTCACTCTTTGAATTCTCATGGGGACTCTTCAAATCGTGCGTGTTTGCGATCCTAATCGCCATCACCGGATGCCTGAGAGGTTTCCAGGCAAGAGGCGGCGCGGATGCCGTGGGAAGCGCCGCGACATCCGCAGTTGTTTCCTCCATCTTTCTGATTGTGCTTTTCGACTCTCTTTTTGCGGTCATCAGGAGCTACTGGTAATGGAAAAACAGGCGCCGGACCTGCGGGTGGACGGCCTGACGGTCCGTTACGGTCCCGATCTTATTTTAAAAGATGTGAGCTTCACTGTTTTTAAGAGTGAAATTTTTGCCATTCTCGGGGGGAGCGGTTCCGGCAAGAGCACCATCATGCGCCATGCCATAGGGCTTGAACGACCGGAAAACGGACGGATATGGATAAAAGGATACGAAATAACAGGCGCGGACGAAACGGCCTTTTTCGCAACACTTAAAAATATCGGCGTACTTTTCCAGGGCAGCGCCCTGATCGGGTCCATGACGGTGGGAGAAAACGTGGCCCTCCCCATAACCGAATTCACCGGCCTGCCCCGCGATGCAGTAACCGCCATGGTCCGTGTAAAGCTCGGTCTTGTTGGCCTTGACTGCTATGAAAACCACCTGCCGTCTGAAATCAGCGGGGGAATGAAAAAAAGAGCCGGACTTGCAAGGGCGCTTGCCTTAAATCCGGGCATACTCTTTTTAGACGAACCCTCGGCCGGGCTCGACCCGGTTACCGCGTCCGAAATAGACGAATTGATCTTACGGATAAACAAACGGCTCGGCACCACAATCATTATCGTCACCCATGACCTGGGCAGCATATTTACCGTTGCCGGCCGTGCCATCATGATCGACAAATCGACGCTAGGAATCATCGCGGAAGGCTCTCCCGACGATTTAAAGGAAAAGAGCACAAACCCCGTGGTAAAAGGATTTTTCATGCGCAAAGCGATCGCAACTTCATAAATAAGGAAAAGTTTCATGGCCTCGGTAAAGACTAAATTTTCAGTAGGCCTGTTTGTGATACTCGGCATCAGCCTGGTAGTGGCATTTATCCTATGGCTGGGTATGTCCGAATTTTTTCACAAGGGCCGTAAATACGTCGCATATTTCGATGAATCGGTACAGGGATTAAACCGGGACTCGGCCGTGAAATACCGCGGGGTTGACTTCGGGCGGGTCAACAGCATAGGGGTTGCGCCCGACGGCAGACTCATCAAAATAGTGTTTACGGCAAACGAGGAGATCAAGCACCCGGAAGAGGTCCTGGCGCAGTTAAAATCAGTCGGCATCACCGGAATCATGTTTGTGGAGCTAGAAAGGGTCGGCCGGGGCAAGACAACCGCCAGACAACGGTTCTCCTTTACCCCGAACTACCCTGTTATCACAACAAGACCGTCCGAGATAAAACGATTTTTGTCCGACGTCTATGGCATCCTCGCCCAACTCAAGTCGATTGATTTTAAGGGAATTTCCCAAAAGCTCTCATTAACGCTCGATAATGCAAACCGATCGATCGGCGAGGCGGACGTAAAGACCATATCCGCCGACCTCAAAGCCGCCATTGAAAATGCGTCCGAGGTGATGGCGCCTGGAAAATGGAACCGCCTTGTCTCATCCATGGACAAGGCGTCGAAAACCCTCGATCGGGTCCTCGAAGATACCGACAGAGCCGTCACGGGTGCGAACCGGCTTTTAAAGGATAAGGGCCCAAAAATAGACACGGCCATCGGCTCTGTTCAGGCTGCCGCAGACAGCGCGAATGCCATGTTCATCGAAACAAGGGGCGCGATCGGTCAGGCCGGCACGCATGTAAGCAAATATGAGGCCCGGCTTTCGGATATTTTAAACAATATCAGGGAAGCAACATCGGGATTAAACGCACTTGTTTATGAGCTTAAAGGGGAACCGTCTCTGATTTTTTTCAGTAAGCCCGCACCCGCCAAGGCCATAGACCCCCTGCCCCCCTCGCCCACGGAGGAGGATCCGCATGATGATAAATAAAAATGCCGGATGTAAACTCTCGCCGTTCTTTTATTTTTTTATTATCGGGACAATCGTTTGCCCGCTGATGTTTTCCGGGTGCGGCCTTCCCAAAAAACAAGCGCGCATAGTCCATTATTACACCCTTTCCTATGATGCACCGAAGGCATCAGGCATAAAAAAAGCGCCGGCCGTTATCCGCATAAAACCGCCGATCGCAAGACCTCCCTATGATTCAATAAAAATCGTATATTCCACGGGCCCCTATCAACAGGCGTTTTATCGCTATCACATGTGGGTGGCATTCCCGGCCGACATGATATTTAACATGATCGAGCGGGACTTTCGACAATCAGGAATCGCAGACGCCGTGATCACCGGGCCATCCGGGATTGCACCCACGCACTCGCTTGAGATTGTTATAAATAAGTTTTATGAAAAAGACGGCAAAAATTCATGGTCAGCCATACTCTCGCTGACAACAAGGCTTGTAAAGGAAAATCCCGCCGGGCCCTCCAAACTGATATATGAAAAAACCTACGAGGCAACAAAAGAGCTGGGCCGTAAAAACCCGGCAGGCCTTGCCCGGGCCATGAGCCAATGCCTGTCGAAAATTTCAGGGCGTATGATAAAGGATGTCTACACTAATTTGAACTAAGGACGAGCTCCAGTCACGAGCAGGAAAAACAGAAGACAAAGAAAAAACCAAACGAAAATAAGAGGGCAGCGGGCGGGGGCAAACCCCGCCCGCATCAGAGGGGATTAATCATTTCCGGGTTCATTAAATCGGGATAACAATAACGCGGTTTTCCATCAACCCATGGAAGACCGCGTGTATTTCACTTGCCTTGTGATGATTTTTTGAATTTGCGAAACAATTAACGAAGGTCCCCAAATTGCCTGCTGCCTTACCGCAATCTCCGCAGCGGCGCGCTCTATTTGATCCGCCATTTCCTTTACTGCCCGCAAGACAAACTTAGCCCCGATGCCTACCTCCTTTGCCATGCGTTCCCAATGGCGGGACCGGATCCACTGCGACCTGTTTTCATTGCCTATTTTCATTGCCAGCCTTTCGTTGATCCCCTCGTATACCCCTGTGCACATGAGATCGTAAAATGGAGCAAGCCTGATTTTATCGGGCGTCAGTAGCAATGAAATATTTTTTGCATGGGCATCGGCGTTATGAATGAAATAATTGAACATGATCCACTCGAGTAACGCTTTTCTATCAAGGACAGGGTTGGTTGAAAACCGATCAATCAAAGAAAAGCAATCGGCCAAGGAAGGTCCTCCTTCGGCCTCATACTTGGTTTCGGCCATGAGGCCGATTGCCTGACAGAAGTCCTCCTGATGAATGCGGGACACCTTTCCTTTTTCGTCGCAAAAGCGATCGTAACGTTCAATTACATAAAGTTCGTCCGGGGTTGTTATCACATGCACATGAGGCACCGTTAAGCCGATCCTTTCGGCGAGCGCCATACAAAATGCCTCGTTGCGTATGCTCCCCCCGATACCTTTGATGCCGGGCTTGATGATATGGGAACTGGGCGATGAGCCCTGCGGCAAAAATACCCGTTCTCCTTTCATGTATACAGGGAGCTTGTCTTGAGCGCCGGCCAGCGATAAGCGGATGCCATCCTCGCCGGCCAGAAATGGTTTTTTAGGAAGCTCCTGAATAATTTCATGGAACTTTTCAGGTGAAAGCTCACGATATCCGGATTGTTTTTCAGGCGACACTCCCCGCAGAAGGAGGCTGACAGCTCCGGCGCATTCACCGCCAAGTGCTTCGAGCAGTGCGAATTCATTTCGCGGTGAAACCCCTATTCTCCTGGCAACGACTTCGCGCACAGTGGATTCCGGCAGAAGGTTGGTAAAAAAGGGGCGCGCCTTTTCGTTGGAGTAGGCATCTTCCCTTAGAGGCATTGAAAGAGAAAGGGGCGGGACGTTTTTTTTCGCAATCCATTTAAGGTCGTATTGAAACGAAAACCGCTGCTGATTGTCACATGACAAAAGACCCGCATAATCATTACATAGGTAAACCCTGAGTTGAGCCATCAGCGCGAAACGCCTTTTAAAGTGATTTGAAGCGTCAAACCCAGCCCCCGCAGTATCCGGAGCACCTTGCCGACCTGTGCTGTTTCTTTACCACGTTCCAGTTCTCCAAGAAATCGCGTGCCGACGCCACAAAACGCTGCTGCGTCGGCCTGGGTCAGACCATCCGCCTTGCGCCTGGCTCTTATAGCCTTTCCAATGTCTTTTGTGGACAAAACAGTCCTGATCGGGATTTTCTTGCTTTGCATGAAGCCTCCCACGCTAAATATTCCTTTACGGGAATAATATCATAGAAAATTCACTTGTAAAGACAAATATTCCCGCTCGGGGTTAGACTTAATGGCGCACTTTAAATATCCGTAAAAAGCTCCGGATCGGACAATGCCTCCGGGATAGCGGTTTTTGCAATCTGCCGGCCCAGGCTTGAAATAAGGGTTTTGGCAAGGCGGTCAGGAGTGACGGTCTCGTAAAAAACTGATTCCTGTCCGGTGCATGCCTTTATCTTGACTGCCAGATGCTTTTGTATTACAAAGAGATAAATATCTTTTTCGAAAAATTCACGGATCATTCACAAATCCGGGATAAACTCATTGTTTCATTTCGATCTTTTTTACCCATACGCCATTGCCCCGGCCCTGACCGCCCTGGTCTGTTTTGTTCTGGCGGCATTGACGATTCAGGCTGGAAAAACCAGGCGGGAAATCCAGCTTTTTGCAATTATCTGTTTATTTCAGGCCGCATTATACCTGTTAAATACAGTCTATACAATCATTTCATCAAAAGATCTGGCGCTGTCCATCTGTCGCTTTGTTCACCTGTTTTATGTCTTTATTATCCCGATCTTCGTTCATTTCATCCTTGAAGTCGCACAAATCAAGCATCGTAAAAACCTTATCAGGCTACTTTATCTCTTCAGCACGGCCCTGGTGCCTCTATCCCTGACCCATTATTTTTATTCCGGGATGCATGAATATTTTTTCGGTTTTTTCCCCATAGGCGGCCCGGTTTTTCAAGTCTTCGGCCTCATCGGACTTGCAGCCACGATTTACACGGCAAAAATCATATGGGTCATGTTAAAGGCGTCAAAGGATCCGGCCCAAAAATTAAAAGCCCGATTCATCCTCTATGGTATCATAGCGAATGCGGCCTTAACGGTCGCAAACATATTGCCGGTCCTTGGCGTCGAGATATATCCGCCGGGCAACTTCAGCTTTATCCCAATGGGCCTGATGGCCTATGGCCTCCTGCGGCACGAAATCATTAAAACCGCCAAGGACGGACTTACCCACGAGTTCATCCCGGGACTGCTAACCATATTCACCTGGAGTCCTTTGGTACTGGCGTTATTATTTTTGTTTATCGCCCCTTTCGGCCTGTTTTATTCCAACCTCCATGATCGAATTTTTCCATACGCACTTCCACCCATTATTTCTTTTCTGACCTGTTTCATCCTTGCCACAATATGTTTTTTACAAAAGACACCGCGACTTATTTCCATTCTTTTTGGTTTAATTTGTACACTCTGGGGCTTTCTCAACCTGGGTATCATGCTGGTCATGATGACCCCGGATAAACACCTTGCCCTTTATATCAGCCGGCTCGCCCATTTTTTCCTGGTCAATCAACTGGGGATCTCGATCCATTTCATCTATTCCATCATCGGCCGGAAAAAGCGCTGGACATTTGTCTATCCCTGCTACTTTCTCGGCATTGTTTTGATGCCGCTGACACTTACTAACTGGTATTTTAACGGTGTCCATAAATATTTCTGGGGGTTTTTTGCCCAAGGAAATATTGCATTTGATTCCTTCAGTCTTTTTTCGGCCATGGTCCTTATCTGGGGTATGTTCCTGCTTTTTTCATCAATCCGGGCCGAAGCAGATGCGGATATAAAAAAGACCTATTTTTATGTGTTTATCGGCGTGCTGATCACGGCTCTCTTTAATTTATGCAATTTGCCGGCGCTCTATGGAATTGGTCTTTACCCCATAGGAAACTTCACCTTTATTCCCATACTTATCATGGGATACGGCATATTCCGCTATAACATCTTAAAAATAAACATCTATACCCGAAGACGGATCTTGGACAAAATTGTTAAAGCAATATTGATTCTGGGATACACGGCCCTGATTCCCGTATGCTACTGGGCCCTTTTTAATGACCATATAATGGGCGCTCAACTGTCGGGGCCATGGCACGCGCTTGATCCTTTATATATATTTTCCAGGATATACCCGTTCGGCATTCCCCCGCTGATCGCCATAATCTGCGCGGCATACATATCAATGCTTACAATCCGCGTGGGCAAGCATCAAATAGAAGCGCTTATTTTCGGCATGCTCTGCCTTCTCATGGCTTTTGTAAGCTGCGATATTCTTTTAAACAACATCTTAGTTCACGAGGCTATCGGGCTTCACATAAGCCGGCTTGACCATCTTTTCTTAGTCTTTGCGCCTGCATTTTCCCTTCATCTTGTTTTCCTGATAATCGGCCGAAAAAAACTCTGGTGGCAGGTTTCCTGCGCCTACCTTTTCGCCCTGTTTTTGATGCCCATGACCCAGACAAGATACTATATTCACGGCATGTATCATTACTATTGGGGTTTTTTTGCCGATGGCGCCGTGCTGTTTGATGTCTTCTCTATTTTCTTTCTGGTTACCATCATCTATGGAACGATTCTTCTTGCCAATGCATATCGGAAAACGGACGACCGGTTCCAGAAACACCGCCTCTTTTATCTTGCCCTGGGCTTTGCCGTTATGGGAACACTTTATATGGGAAATACCCTCATCCTGATGGGGTATGAAATATATCCGCCCGGCAATTTCGTGTTTATTCCACTTTTGATATGGGCATACGCGTTTTTCAGGCAAAACCTGCAGGATGCGTTACAACAGACCAAAACGCTTTGTTTATACACAGGTACTCTGGTTACGGCATTTATACTCGCAATTATTTTTAAAAAAATCTGCCCTAGTGACCGGCCGGATGAAATATATCTGGCGGGCATTATTTTATCCCTGCTGATCCTGCGGGCCGTCTATTTCGCATGGGGAAATATTCTGGCCCTGTTTTTCGGCGAGCAGAGGCACAGGCTCAAACAGGCGCTTGAAAATGTTCTTGACGGTTTATCCAGGGCGCGGACATCCTGGTCGGTGTTTCAAATATCCCGGGATGTCGTATTTTCGGAATTGTTGAGCGCGGAGTTAGGCATGCTGACGTCTGCAGGTCTTTTTTCTCCGGACCTGCACAAAGAGCATGCGGCCGAAGCTGCATTTTACGGATTAAATGCCGTGAACCCGAAAAAGGATTTTTTTTCGGCAAACAACATGATTCAGGGACGTGAAACCCCCATTTCACTGGCATCGGATCACCCGCTTT
This sequence comes from Deltaproteobacteria bacterium, assembly GCA_013151835.1. GTDB lineage: Bacteria > Desulfobacterota > Desulfobacteria > Desulfobacterales > Desulfosalsimonadaceae > JAADHK01. Next base: position 10,876 of record JAADHK010000061.1, on the reverse strand, counting down.
TGATGATATTTGACAAACACCAGGATCTGGTCACCAGAGAACAGATTGAAGAATTTATGATGGAGTACGGGATTTGTCTTGCCCCTGACGATCCCTTATATCCTGCGGAGTTCATTCTCCCAGTATATTTTGAAGGCAACTTAAACTGCCTTCTTTTTTTCGGAAATAAAATCAACGGCACGGATTATTCGCGTGATGAAACGGAATTCATCCATGATTTCGGCTTATCGCTTGGGCCATATCTTGAAAATGTCAACCTGCTCCAAAACATAGAAAAAAAAGTGAAGGACCGCACGATTGAATTACTGACCGCGCGCAGGGATGCCGAATCCGCCAATAAGGCAAAAAGCGAATTTCTGGCCAACATGAGCCATGAAATCCGCACGCCGTTAAACGCCTTGATGGGGGCTGTTGAAATTATTAAGGATAACCACCGGCACGGGGAAGAACGCGAGATTATCGACATGCTTAATGTAAATAGTAAAATCCTCCTGACCACAATAAACGATATTATCGATATCTCCAAGATCGAGGCCGGAAAAATCGATATGGAACATATTGAATTTGATTTAAAGACACTGATAAAAAACACCTGTCGGGTAGTTGAAGGCCGGGCGCGCGAAAAAGGGCTTACACTATATCGTTATTTTGAACCTGATCTGCCGGCGATTGTAAAGGGTGATCCGACCCTTCTGCAGCAGGTTTTTATCAATCTGGCTGGAAACGCGGTCAAGTTTACACTGCGTGGAGAGGTAAGCATCCGGTGCGGATATGGCCAAAAAGATGCATCGGAGTTTCTTTTTTCAGTATCGGATACAGGCATCGGTATACCCGAGAACAAGCAGGAGAAAATTTTCGAGGGTTTTACCCAGGCCGACGCCTCCACTACCCGGGAATTCGGCGGAACGGGTCTCGGGCTTACCATATCCAAAAAATTTGTCGAACTCATGGGGGGTCGGATATGGGTGAAGAGCAGTCCCGGACTTGGCAGCACCTTTTATTTTACGGCCAAGCTTGAGAAGGTCACGAAAACCGAGGCACACAGGCTTTCGGATCAAGCGGAAAAACACCATGAAAACAAGGCTCCTGTTTTTTCAGTATCCAATCCGGCGCATATTCTTCTGGTTGATGATTATGTGCACAACAGAACAATTATTATGCAATATCTTAAAGATACACCATTAATAATAGATATTGCAAAAAATGGTTCCGAAGCTGTTGAGAATTTCGGGTCGGGCGGATACGATCTTATATTAATGGACCTCCAGATGCCGGAGATGGACGGGTATGATGCAACCCGTGAGATCAGGCGGATAGAAAAGGAAAAAAATCTTGATCATACCCCTGTAATTGCGTTGTCGGCATATGCCCTTAGGGAAGATCGGGTGAAAAGCATTGAAGCCGGATGTGACGTGCATTTAAACAAACCTTTAAAAAAGAAAGAACTGCTTGAGGTCATGGCAAAATATATTCCAGGAGCAGAAAAGGAAACCGAAACATCCGGGATGCCGATTGCCGGTTGCGCGCGCGATGCGTTGCCACCCCAAAGCACGGAACCGGGAGGGGGCTCCGGGAATCCCGCAGTCCTGGTTGATCCGGTGTTTAAAAAAATAATCCCGCAATATTTACAAGATATTAAAAATGATGTAGAGTATATGGCTGAAGCCCTTAAAGAAGATGATTTTGAGGCCATAAGACTGAAATCCCATGACATTAAAGGCTCCGGCGGCGGATTCGGATTCAACGAAATAAGCCGCATCGGAAATTCGATCGAGGATGCCGCAAAGGCTGAAAATAAGCAGGATATGGAAAAGCGAATCAATGAGCTTTCACTTTATATGGCGGCGTTGAAGGTGGAATATCGCGAGTAGGCTATACGGGTAACCAATCAATATGTACAAGGATAAAACATGACTATACTAGTTGTCGACGACACACCCCATATGCGCATCCAGCTAAAAGCGATTCTTGAGGCCGGCGGATTTGCCGGGATTCTTTTCGCGCAAAGCACCGAGGAAGCGTTTCATTATCTGGGGTTAAGCGGCGCGGGTAATATTTACACCGGGATAGAACTAATCCTAATGGATATCATCATGCCCGGAACCAACGGTATTGAGGCCTGTCGCAGGATCAAGGCGCATCCGGATTCCCGGGACATCCCCATCATCATGGTGACCGGCGATTCAAGCTCTGAAAGCCTTAAGGCCGCTTTCGAGGCGGGCGCAAACGATTATATTAAAAAGCCCATGCAATCCGTTGAATTAATCGCCCGGGTAAACCTGCATTTAAACCTGAGGCAGGAAACGGCCATTCGCAGAGCTCGTGAACATGAACTCCTGGGCATGACAAAACAGCTTGAAGAGACGACCATTAAACTCCAGGCGGCAAATGAGAGCCTGCAGCACGCAATAGATATCGACGGCCTGACCGGCATTGCGAGCCGCCGTTATTTTGACGAATTTATCAAAAGAGAATGGAACGGCGCGGTCCGCTTATCCCGGACGATTTCGGCAAGCATGGTGGATATCGATTTTTTCAAGAATTATAATGATACTTATGGACATCAACGAGGAGACACCTGCCTTAAGCTCATCGCAACGGCATTAAAAGATGCTATAAAGCGCCCATTGGATATTGTTGCGCGATACGGCGGCGAAGAATTTATCGCACTGCTTCCCGATACGGACAAAGACGGCGCCTTTGAAGTGGCCAGGGCAATGCAGGAAAACGTGGCCGGCCTGAGGATTCCCCACGAAAGCTCGCAGGTCAATAAATACGTCACGATCAGTATCGGTGTCGCAGCGATGACACCGGATCGGAATAAGGAATTTGACGCTTTGATCGGATTTGCGGACAAGGCCCTGTATTCGGCAAAATCCAAGGGGCGTAACAGGGTTGAAATCTCACCGGACTCATGAGGGGATCAGGGGAAACAAATGAGCATTCTTATCGCAGATGATTCCCCGCATATCCATGCTCAATTGAGTCAGATTTTGGCCATGGCCGGCTTTTTGGACCTCTTGTTTGCACCAGGTGCCCGTGAAGCCTTCGGGTGCCTGGGCATGGATAAAGAAAAAAAGGCAAGCTTCTTGCCAGGATCCGCTCGATCCTGGCATTGAAAAATGAGATAAATAAATGGCGGCCCTGGGAAAACTTGTGGCCGGGGCCACCCATGAAATCAACACGCCCCTCGGCCTTGGCATCACGTCCGGAAAAGGTGTGCTTTTTCAAATTAATATTCCCATCTAAGAACAGGTCCTGAACATGAAAAAAGAACAAGACGTCAGCCGTCTGGTACGGCGTAATATAATAATAATTTACATATTTATCCTGCTCGGCCTGATCCTTGTATCCGATTATAGCCTGGTGTATAATGAAAAAATCGGCGCGCTGCCGGCAGCCGGGCTGATCCTGATCTTTTTGGCGCTTTTCTTTATTTCAAAAAAGACGGCTAAATATGTCCATGGACAATTATTAAGCATTGATAAACTGCGCCTTGAAAGCAAAGAAGCCTTTGAGATGCTGAAAAACCGAGCCGCCGAGCTGGAAAGCAGCCAACAGGCCGCCCTGATAATGGCGAAGGACGCCGACGCAAAGGCGCTTATAATTGAAAAGGAAAGAGAAAACTTACGGACTGTTTTTGATTCGGTCAAGATATCGATGGTACTGGTTGACGAGAACATAAAAATTGCCGAGGCGAACCGGGCCGCAGGGCAAATGTTGGATTCGGATTTTCCGGAAATGCTGAATATCCCCTTTGGAAACGGCCTCTGCTGTATCCATGCCCTAAACTCGCCAGGGGGATGTGGAACATCCGAAGTCTGTGCAAATTGTCTGTTCCGGGAAATCATAACAACAGTCTTTAAAACCGGCAAACCGATTCACGACATGAATATTCGCAAACAATTCCTTTTTAACGGAAAGGAGACCACCAGGTGGCTTGAGGTGAATGCAAGCCCTTTAATGTTAAGGGGGATTCACTATGTTCTCCTGTCGTTAAATAATATTACAGCCCGTAAACAGGCTGAAGAACAGGTACTACAAAGCGAGGAAAAATTCAGGAACATGACGGACCTGCTGCCTGAAGCCGTTTTCGAGTGTGATTTAAACGGCATTCTAACCTTTGCAAACCGTGCGCTGTTTTACCGGTTCGGCTACAATAATGATGACTTTAAGAGCGGTATTTATATCTTTCAACTTGTCTCCACAGATGAGCGAAAAAAGGTTTCAGATGCCTTTACCGGATTTGTAAAGGCTTGGGATATGGATAAATCGGAGTATACCGCTCTAAAGAAGGACGGCTCCACATTCCCGGTCATCATGTATTCAACCCCTATTCTCTTGGACGCCAAACCGTGCGCTGTGCGAGGGATAATTGCGGACGTATCGGAGCTCAAGCAGAAAGAAGCGGAGCTTGAGCTGGCAAAAGAATCCGCCGAGTCGGCCAACAAAACCAAGAGCGCTTTTCTAGCCAATATGAGCCACGAAATCCGCACGCCGCTCAATGTGATGATGGGTGCGACGGAAATACTCGAACAAAGCGGGCTGGCCGGTGAAAACCGAAATCTCGTGGAGATGCTCCGCGCAAACGGCGACGTTCTTTTAAAAATCATAAATGATATTATCGATATCTCCAAAATCGAGGCCGGAAAAATAGACCTGGAGCATATTGAATTTAATGTGTCCTCCCTGATTGAAAAAACATGCGCGTCATTTGAAAGCAGCGCACATAAAAGCGGGATCGAGCTTAAACGCCGCATTGATCAAGATCTGCCACAACAAACAGCGGGCGATCCCGTCCGTATCCAGCAGGTGCTCATAAACCTGATCGGCAATGCCTTAAAATTTACTTACCATGGGCATATAACCGTCGGCTGCTGGTTTATGGCCGATACGGCCGAATTTTTTTTCTCGGTTGCCGATACGGGCATCGGCCTGGACGATGATAAAAGAGAAACGATTTTTGAAAGCTTTTCCCAGGCGGACACGTCAACTACCCGCAAATTCGGGGGAACCGGTCTCGGGCTTTCCATTTCCAAACACCTGGTTGAATTGATGGGTGGACGGATCTGGGTTGAGAGCGTACCCGGACAGGGGTGCACATTTTATTTTACATTTCCTCATGTTATGGTTTCTTCCGAGAATGTGAACCCGGGGCTTGAAGAGAATGAAAAAATAAACACAGGCAAAACTGGTTTGTCTGGGATTATAAACCATGCAAGCATTCTGCTGGTAGATGATTATCCTTATAACCAAGAGATTATATCGTATTTTCTAAAGGGACTGCCCATTGACATCGACCTTGCATCAAACGGGGCCGTTGCGGTGGAAAAGTTTAAAGCCAAACAATACGATCTTGTTTTAATGGACCTGCAGATGCCGGTGATGGACGGTTATACAGCCACGCGCGCCATGAGAAAAATAGAAAAAAACCGGGATGCGGGCCGGACCCCGGTCATCGCCCTGTCCGCGTTTGTCCTGAAAAAAGAACGAGACAAAAGCCGGGAAGCGGGATGTGACGCCCATCTGAATAAACCCGTAAAAAGGGAGAACCTGATCGATACCATTGCAAAATTTCTGTCAATGGAAAAAGCCGAAACCGGTCTTACAGAGCACAATACCGTGGAAAAAGGCCCGGAAAGGGAGTCAGAGGCATCCGGAGACCCGGTGGTATATGCCGAACAAATTTACGAAAAACTGATTCCACGCTATCTCGATGATCTTCGCAAGGACGCTTCAAGCATGGAATCCCTGTTGAAAACAGGTGGGTATGATGGCATAAGAAAAATGGGGCATAATATAAAAGGTTCGGGTGGCGGGTACGGGTTTAACAAAATAAGTGAAATAGGAAAAGCCCTTGAATCCGCAGCAAAGGACGAAGACAGGCGCATGGCCGAGAATGGAGTAAAGGCGCTTTTAAACTATCTTAATCAGGTAAAAGTCGTCTACCGGTAATCGGTGGCAAATCGGATATATTTATAAACATAATTCGCATGGGGGATATAATGAAAAAGAAAAGAGTACTAATCGTTGATGATGAGAGCTCGAGCCGGGAAATTGCCGTGTTTGATTTAAAAAATATTTATGATTGTGATACGGCGGTCGATTCCTTTGATGCCTTTGAAAAAATCTGTGCGGCAATATCCGATGAGGCTCCCTATGATGTTATTGCAGTCGATGAGTTAATGCCCGGCATGGACGGGACTGCATTGTTACGAATTTTATCCATTACAGAAAAATATTTTATCCCGCAAAAAGTAAAACAAGCGAAATTTGTCATTATATCAGGCGTTGAATCGGATGAGCATCTTGTGAAAATGTATAAAATGTTGAGCAATCGCTGCGCCTTTGTTAAAAAATCGTTTGACCTCGGCGTACTGCTCAATGTGGTTAATTCACTGGTGGCTTGATGGAGGCCGGGGATTTTTCGATTATTCGCACGCCTTGCGGAGCTGAGGCGCGAGTTTCTCCCACTGGTTTTCCATTTGCGGGAGCAGGCGGATTACGGCATCTAAATCTCCTGATTTCCCGGCCTTTTCCACATCCAGGGCCGCTTTTGCAAACAAGGGGCAGATCAGGTTCAATGCCGCTCCCTTCATGGTATGGGCATGGCGCCCGGCCTCCCTGGGGTTTTTAGCTTTTATCGATTGTTTCAGGTCGAAAAACATGGTTGGCATATCGTTTGCCACCCCTGAAATAATTTTAGTTACTATTGTTTTATCTCCCATCATCCGGTTTAAAAACGCTTCACGGTCAAAGATTTCGGAATTGTCCGGCATAATATTTCACCTGATTTATATGGGATTTTTTACGAATGAATTATCGTCGATAATATCCGTTTCCAGCCTTAATGGCAACAAAAAGTCGCTGAATTGTTATTGATGTTATTTGAATTAAGGGTAAAATAGCAATATTGTATTTAAATATTAATGCACCCTTAAGATCAGGAGTCTGAAAATGGCCCGGATACTTATAGTTGATGATTCGTTGCTCATGCGCCTTAAAGTAAGAAGCATACTTGAAGCAAGGGGCCATGATGTCATCGAAGCTTCAGGAGGGCGGGAAGGTCTGCTTAAAATGAAAAAAGAAAATCCGGAGTGTATTGTTTTAGACCTTTTGATGCCGGATTTAAACGGGACGGATGTTGTGCGCCACATGAATAAGATGCAAATTGATATTCCCGTTATCATCTGTACGGCTGATATCCAGGAAACCACCCGGGAGGAATGTATTGATCTGGGTGTTCGTGTCTTTTTAAACAAGCCCCCGAACAGGCTGGATCTGCTTGATGCCGTTGATACGTTTTCCTTAAATCCATAGGGCGGTAAATTTATACATACTCCTAAATCCCGACGGAGCACACAAATGCATATTTCAAAGGAAAATCTCGATGATATTTCCGAACTCGTCAACATCGGCATGGGAAAAGGAGCGGCCATGCTCAATAGTCTCCTTGAGTCGCATATCACACTCAATGCGCCGGTTATCACGCTTGTCAGGGAGGCGGATCTTAAACGCGCATTAAACAAATATCTTAACCAGGAATTATTTGCCGCTCAAATGAGTTTTTACGGCGATTTTAATGGAGATGCGCAACTTATTTTTTCCCATGAATGCGCCGGTAAGCTGGTTCATGCCCTCCTGGGCGTGGGCGTTGAAACCCGGCTTGACGACATGGATTCCCTGAGGGCCGAGACCCTCAATGAGGTGGGCAATATCGTTATCAACTCAATCATCGGCACGATCAGCAACGAGCTGAATTTGAGCATGAAATTTTCAATTCCCTGCTGTATGCAGGGAAATTTTGAAAACATTGTCGGTGGAGACATTGCCGGCACTCACGAGGGAGTTCTTCACGCCTGCGTCCACTTTGTAGTGGCTGAACTCAAAATCGAGGGCGATATTATCATGTTTCTTGGAATAGATTCGCTCCGGAAACTGGTGGAAGCGATCGAGCGATATCGTAAAAACCTGTAGAATAAGGTCGATGCACTCGTAACTACATATAGTGATAAGGAGCCGAGTTGGAAAAAAATCACCAGCGATTTTCTATTTTTGATCTGGTCCCCATAAGCATCTGTGTCATAAGAAGCGATTTTTCCGTGATCTTCTGGAACAAAACCATGGAAGAATGGACGGGCATGCCGGCAAAGGAAATGCTTGGGAAGAACATTACAATGACTTGTCCGGGCCTTGACCGGCCGATTTGTATAAATCGATTAAACTCGCTGTTTGACGACGGAATACCTGTTATATTTTCTTCCCGACTTCACAAGGACATTTTCCCGGTAAAACTTCCCAATGGAGAACCGCGTATTCACAAGACTACGGTTTCAGCTATTACCATTGAGCCGGACAAAAGGTTTGGCGCGCTTTTTTCCGTTGAAGATGTCACCGGGCTTTCCCGCACCATGAATGATCTTCTGGAGAGCCGGAATTTCCTTAAGGAAATATTTAATTCCATTCAGGACGGCATAAGCGTGACGGATTTAAACCACACCATCCGGTTTGTCAATCCGGTAGTTGAGCAAAAATACGCGGGCGGCGGACCGGTTACGGGCCGAAAGAGTCATGAGTGCTATTTTGGGGCCTCTGAACCGTTGAAAAACAGTCCCAGCCTGCGCTGTATCGAATCCCGCGAAACGGAATCAGCCATCCTGCCCGCTCCTCCCGGCTGCGATGCCAAATGGATCGAACTCTTTGCCTATCCGATTAAAAGCCCTGAAAGCGGACAAGTTACCGGGGTCATAGAATATATACGTGACGTTACCGTGCGCAGACAGATAGAGGAAGAATTGTTCCGCGCCAAGATGGCCGCAGAAGTCGCAACCAGAGCCAAGAGTGAGTTTCTTGCCAACATGAGTCACGAAATACGAACCCCTTTAAATGCGGTGATCGGGGCTGCGGAAATACTGTCCGGAACTTCAATGACCAAAGAGCAGCGGCAAATCGTGGACATGCTTTCTGTAAACAGTGAGTATTTATTAAATATCGTAAATGATATTATAGATATCTCAAAGATAGAGGCAGGTAAAATTGACCTGGAAAACATTGAATTTAATTTAAAAAATCTTGTTGAAAAAGTCTGTAACATATTCGAAGTCAATGCCCGTAAAAAAGGACTTACGCTAAACCGGCGCATTGATCCTGATTTGCCCCTGGCCGTGAAAGGCGATCCTTCCCGTATCCGGCAGGTACTGATTAATCTCGTCAGCAATGCCGTCAAGTTCACGACCCAGGGACACATAAGCGTTTCGTGCGGATATGAAAAGGACAATAAAGATAATATCCTTTTTTCCGTAAGTGATACCGGAATAGGGATTTCCGGGTTCAAACAGGAAATCATATTCAAGAGTTTTACTCAGGCCGATACATCCACCACGCGCCAATTCGGCGGTACCGGCCTGGGCCTTGCCATATGCAGGCGTCTTGTGGAACTCATGGGAGGCCGGATATCCGTGACAAGCCAATTAAATAAGGGCTCTACATTTTATTTTACAACCCGTTTCGAACATGTTCAGGCAAGTAAAACCGCAAGTGCCCCGCCTTCTTGCAAGGAAGGTGAAAACCAGGCGGCGCCCAATGTCACCTTTAAATTCACAAAACCCGCACGGATACTTCTGGTTGAGGATTATAAATATACCCGCCTGATTGTTTTACACTTTCTTATGGATACACCCTTTGAACTCGATATGGCCGAAAACGGCGCCCAGGCGGTTGAAAAATTCACGGACAAAAAATATGACCTGATACTCATGGATCTTCAGATGCCGGTCATGGATGGTTATTCCGCCACGCGCGAAATCAGGAAAATAGAAAAATCGAAGGGGTTGCCGTCCACCCGGATCATTGCCCTGTCCGCCTTTGCATTGTCCGAAGACCGGCAAAAAAGTATTGATGCGGGATGCAATGACCATTTGAACAAACCGGTCACAAAAGAGGCGCTTTTTGAAATGCTTGCGCAATACCTCCCGGCCGAAAAAGTGATTAGCAGGCCTGCGGGCATTTGAGACTGCTATGCATCCAGGCTGTTTGTTTCATCCGCAGCCTCAATCGCCTCTATGATAAGGCCCATGAGATTTTTCACCTGAATCCGTTTTTTTAACCGTGTGGAGGGGAGTGGAAGGATATTTATTTTTTCGCTTTGCATGGGGATCATCTTCATTGCCGCATCCATCCCTTTAAGCTCCCCGAAAACAGCATCGTAAAGCTCTCCGGTTTTGAAAGAAAATGAACCTTCAAGTCCATCCGGGGTTTCGATCACCAGGAGGCAAGTCTGTTCTTCCATGGCAACGATCTGGAGAAAGCTTGCAACCGATATTCCTCGGAACCCCATTTCCGCTTTATTTTTCGAAAGTTCGGAAAGGATTATGTTACCCAGTTTTGCAGGCTTAAAGGGTTTTTCGATGTAGTCCAGCAAATCCTTGATCAGGACTCTTTTCATGGCGGGAATGGAGTGGGCAGTCATTGCGATGCAGGGGACCTCGGGAAGATTGGAATTCATGTATCCTAGTAATGCGACGCCGTTAATTTCCGGCATTTGAATGTCCGTCACCAGAAGCGATATCTTTTTTTTCTGCAATATCGCAATGGCTTCTTTTCCGTTTTCGGCCGTAAAAAGATTAAATTCTTCTTCCTGCGGCAAAGCACCGGATTTATGTAATTTATTGAAGAAATCTTTAAGGCCGGTTACGAGCAGATCCCTGAAATTCCGGTCATCATCCACCAATAAGATGTCTGGCATCTGTTTTTCCTTCTTTAATTTTAACGGACTCGGAAAAAGTCCATCTGCGGCGTTGCGCAAGCCGGGAAAGGCCTCAACGTACAAAACGTACGCCTCCGCCTTTCCCACCTCGCGCGCCTTGCATATGGAGCT
>JAADHK010000031.1 GCA_013151835.1 Deltaproteobacteria bacterium | reverse complement strand
CGCCGAAAAAAAGTAGCAATTGTCCCTTTTTATCAAAGATCTGTACATTTTCAAACGCGGCATCGACTGCGTAGAGATTATCCTGTTTGTCTGCGGCCAGCCCTTTGGGCCGGGCAAAACCGCCAAGCCGGTCACCGTGGAATCCGATAATTTTCATGAACCTGCCGTCCGGGGAAAATTCCTGGATTCTGAAATTAAAGGCGTCGGTTACAAAGACGTTTCCCAAAAAATCAACCGTAACGTGGGTCGGCCTGAAGAATTCACCTTCACCCCGCCCCTTTCCCCCGACCGTTTTAATAAGCCCGCCGGAATCCCTGTTCAGGATGAACAGGGAATGCTTCTTCATATCGATCACATATACCCGTTTTTCGAAAACAGCCACATCAACCGGCTTTTCAAAGAGGCCCTTGCCGCCGTATGCCCTGACAAACCTGTCATCACGGTCATAGGCCACCACCTGTCTTCTCTGCATGTCAGCCACATACTTGGTATCATCATCGGAAACCCAGATACCGGACGGGTCACCGAGGCTCCCGGCACCCCGGTCTTTTAAAAAAGACATCGTCCTTGCCGCCAGATCGAGCCAGATCGAGTATCACAATTTTTCCATACGCCCTGTCCAGAACGTATATTTTCCCATCCGAAGACCCCACATCATAGGGTCTCACCAGATTTTTATACCGGGGTTTACCTATGAGAAATTCCTTAAATGCACTTTGTGTCCTTCCCAGATCCTGTTCCCCGGCTATGGAGCAGAGAAATTGAAGCCTCGGCTGCTGCGGCAGGGGAGGATAAAATGTCGTTTCCGCCGGGTTCCTCGCTTTGGGAATAGATGCGCACCCCAGGCAGAACATCAATATCATCAATATAAAAACCATTTTTTTCATTATGTATTTTTCCTTACCACCGCCCGCCCTGCGGGCATCTTCAATACAGGCCCGTCAAATTATGGGTTGCCTGACTTCCAAATAAGTCATTTTCAAGAATTAAGTATAACGTTGTGATTTTATATATTAAAAATATAATTACCGATAATGTTTTCTGAAACAGACTTATTTGTTGATATAGTGGCGCGAAGCGCCATCCGCTAGCTTTTTACGAGATCATCAAATTATTTAATTGCTGAACAAAAACCGCCAACTTTCCCGGCTTCTGCTTCGGACTCAAATCTCAAATGATAATAAATGGTTAATTGGATTTCATAACGAGACATGAGGCGCAATGGGGAGGTTGGACTTTTCACAAGGCCATCAACGGACAAAACCGGCAAGTTTAAGATTCCTCAACTGATGCACCAGCGCCTTTTATTTATTATGACATGTCAAACAGAGCGCCGAGCCCGCATTGTCTTTCAACAGGAGTTTCGTACCAAATACCGCCTTTGTATTATGAACATCATGACAGGACGAGCATTCCATTCTGCCGCCAAAAAGCATATCATCATTAATAGTGCCCGTGCTGCCGATAAGCCCTGAAAGTTTAGTCGTCGGATCGTAAAGCTCACCGTCAGTAGTAGCCAGGGACGTGTCGTAGGGAAAAGAAATCGGATGATCATTGCTCAGGTCCGTGCCGATCTTCATGGGGCCGAAGAAAAATATTGTCCCGTCGGTTCTATTCCCGAAATTTTCGATTGCAACCGTACCGTCATGACAGGAAAGACAAATTTTGGAAATTCCGTCCGGCTGGCTGCTTACATCCGCATCCAGAGTGGGAGATTGAGAGGAATCATACATGATGTATGTTTCCGTGGACACCTCATGATTCCATAACGGCGCGATTATGTTCTTTGCATTGTGAGGCGTATGGCACGGGAGGCATATTTCTCCGCTGTCATTCCACATATACGTCCTGAAATCATGCGCTGATCCGATAATCGTTCCCGCGCTGGCGCCGGAAACAAAAAAGGGAAGCAAAAGCATCATCAATACTAAAAGCATTTTTTCCTTGATGGTTAACACAGCCGGCATTTTCCTTTTCCCCTGAAATCGTTTGGTTGAATAAAAATCTTGTATTTGTATACAGTTTTTTTCCCCTGACGCAAAGAAAATTTTTAATTCGGGTTATAACTAAATGCAAATTGCATGCCGCCAATTAAGATGATCTCGTAAAAAGTCAGACAACCCGGTTACGATGGCATCGTTGCAAGTTCCATATACAAGGCGTAGTGGTGTCGCGAACGCGAAAGCGGAGGCATACATATAGTATTCCGAGCATTTCGCGACCCGCTACAACGCAGTAGATGGGACTTTTTACGACGCCATCAATTAAACAATAAATGCAAAAATCGCAAGGCAGAACATTTCCGCATGGCCTTGATAGATATTGAACATACACGCAGGATTGTTGCGATGCGACTTCCGGCTTGAATATACGGAAATATTTTATTTTGCAATCTCCCCCGTGCACCCATTAAAAACGCCGTATCAAAATGATACACAATTAACAGCTTAAAATAAATAGATTATATTCACAAATACAAAACCGTATGCCCATAATCTAAACACGCGCCTTTTTCAACATGCAGCCCTTGAGCCAATGTTTGACTTTTCAATATAATTTATATAAATATTGCAGGATATGAACCGTTTCCCGCGATAGAAAAGAATTGCCGGGGTTGGATGACCGCGAATAAACCGGCCAGCGAATGAGAATACCGTCTGAATTTATATTATGGCATATTACTTGCTTATTTTTTAACAATGCCGTCTTAACAGGGTAGCCGAACTCGTAGAAAGCACAAATCTTGGAGTAAAAATGGTTATATGCGACCCACAAAAGCAATGCCTTTGCGCTGGATACAGACGCCTGTGTATCGGCGCTGAATTCAACAATACAAATCAAATGAAAAAACTGTTCATACTTATTGTCATCATGCTCTTTTCCGGGCTTGCCTGCGGACCGTCCACCGGGAAAAATACAGTGGAAAACGCACAACCCACTCCCAAGACAGGGCCGGCAGTCAATACAATAACCGAAAAGACCAATATTCACTACACCGGGAGGTATTGCTCCGAGTGCCATGAACAGACACCTGTTTATGGTGGTGACAAACATCTGAAATTTTTTGGAAATTATGAACAATTGTGCTGGTGCCACTCAAACCTCTCGGACTTGTACCATCACCCGTCGGACATTGCGCCGAGCGCCGGAAAAAAAATAAAAATACCGGCTGACTTTCCCTTAAAAAAAGGAAAACTCACCTGCGACACCTGCCATGACATTTATTTGCAGTGCCAGAAGCGTTTATTCCAGAAAACATCCCTACGGGGCGCCCCGTATCAGAAAAGGACTGATTTTTGTTATAAGTGTCACGACAGGAAAAACTACCAGAAGCTCAATCCCCACGTCCAACTGGATAAGAATGGCAAAATTATCGTTAAAAAGTGCCTGTTCTGCCACAAGGAAAAGCCGGATGAAAAACACGAAACCTACAAAGAGGTTACTTTCATAGGAAATATCGAGATAATTTGTCAGCGGTGCCACATGATTGCCGGAAATCATTCCGGCAATTTCGACCATCTGACCGTCAAACCATCGGGCGAGGGACTGGCAAGAATGAAAAAAATGGAAAAGAAATTTAATATTATTCTCCCGCTTGACAAGGACGGAAAAATGACCTGCATCACCTGCCACAATCCCCACCAGAAAGGGGTTATCCCTGCGGATAAGCCTTCGGCAACGGGTGCGGACAGCAAATACCGCCATCGCCTGCCGGGGAAATTATGCAAGGAATGCCATCAGAAATAAATGGCTAAAATCAAAAGGGAAAATTGTTAGTTGAAATTAAAACATCTGCTTATGGGAATGATTTGTACAGCCTTGATTGGAATCGGATTAGCTCACTTCTCTCCTGCCTTGGCCGCCGACAAGGAAAATTGTCTCATGTGTCATAAATACAGATATATGGGCATAATCGATGAAGCCGGTAAACGGAAGAATTTTAATGTCAACGAGCATTTGTTTCTCAACAGTATTCACGGCAAGGTGGCCTGCCGTGAATGCCACACCTATATTAAAAAATTTCCCCATGATCCGGTAAAGGAAAAAGTCAATTGCGCCAATGAATGCCACGTCAAACCGCCTTTTGCTGAAAAAAACTTTTCACATAAAAAAATCGTAAAAATCTTTGACGAAAGTATTCACGGCATAAAACCGGACGACTCGCCCGAGATGAAAAAGGCCAAGCCGAATTGCAAGTATTGCCATCAGAATCCGCTGTACCAAAAAGTTGAAAACACAAGGGTCTCCTTTGACAAAACACTGGCCCGATGCCGAAACTGCCATGAGGAAAAAGGGGTGGAGCAGGCCTATAAACACATTACCCACCGGCTACGTCATAAAACCACGCGGTCATCACGCGAAATTGTAGCGCTTTGTTCCAAAAACTGCCATGGGGATGAATCTTTAATGAAAAAACTCGGCGTTTCCGAGGAGGCGCAGGAAGCGGTTGAGACCTATAAAGAGTCAATACACGGCAAAGCGACAACGCTCGGCTCGGAGCAGTCCGCCGACTGTATAAGCTGCCATGCCTCAAGCCTGATCCATGACATTTATAAAAAAGACAATCCAAAGGCTTCTGTTTTCAAGGATAATAGGCTGGAAACATGCAAAGTCTGCCACGCGAATCGAAATAAGCATTTTATTAAAATCGCAGTCCATCCAAGTATTAAATCCACAAAAAATCCATTTCTGTTTTTTGCTGAAATCGGACTTCGAATCCTCTTATACGGGGTTGTATCAGGCCTTCTGGGTCTTTTATTCCTGGAAATATTCAGGAGGAAAAGGGACGGCATACGGATGCGGTTAAAGGCCGGAACAAGCTGGCGCCGCTAAAAAAACCGAATCCATGAGATATAGCGAACAAAAGGAATCGATATGACATCTGGCACAAATGGTATCTTACTGCATGGCGCGACATCCGGGGCGTTGCCGGATGATTATTTCACCCATGTAGAGGGCGTCGGTGCAATTCCGAGGGACATATACAAGCATGTAACGTCAAACCCTTTCGGAGATCTTCCGCGTTACTCTCCCCACATTGTCATTCAGCATTTCCTGGTCTTTACAAGCTTTTTAGTGCTTGCAGCCACGGGGATACCCCTGCATTACAGCGATACGATATGGGCGCCCCATGTTATAGCAGTGTTCGGGGGCGCAGATATGGCAAGATACATACACAGGATCGGCGCCGCCATAATGGTTTTTGGATCTTTGTATCATCTTCTATCCATCACGGGATCAACAATACAAAAAATTATACGCAGACAATTCGATATCAAAAGGACCCAGGTGCCGTTGCCCAAGGACCTTTTTGATTTAATCCATGATGTAAAATACTTTCTCGGATTTGTGAAGCAGCGACCGAAAATGGAAAAATTCATGTATAAACAGAAACTTCACTATCTGGCCATTTTGTGGGGAACTTTCGTATTGATATTCGCGGGAACGGCCTTGCTGTTTCCGGAGCATGTGGCAATGCTGTGGCCGTCAAATTCGGCATTCGTCCAGGCCGTGGCACGCCTGATGCATGCCGATGAGGCCATCATGGCCCTGATCGTGATCGCATTATGGCACTTCTCCAATGTCCATCTGACGCCGGGCCGATTCCCGGCCCAGTGGACGTTCCTTACGGGCAGGATTACCCGGGAACATCAGATCGAGGAACATTTCCTGGAGTATCTGCGAAATCTTGCGGAAATCCCCGAAGAACGGGAATATATGAAATCGCTGCTTTTCGAACTGAAAATTTCCGATACAAAAGGGGAATCTTAATGAAAAGAACCCCAAAAAGGCTGGATCATCCCGCGATCTCGTATTTTATTGGACTTATGGTCATACTGATCATGCTTACCGTTCTCGGGGGGATGATATATCATTTTGCCTTTTCAAGCCAGGGTCCAGGGCTTTTGATGCCCCTGGTAAATAAATACAACGAGAAACACACCTCGACGATTTTAAAATCGGCACAATTGCATCAGGAATCGGAAATTCATGAACATTTTCACCAATTTGTAGATTATCAGGAGGCCCCGGAGGCACTCAGGCCGGTATGCTATATCTGTCATTCGAATTTGCCACACAGCAAAAACAAGCAGATACGGGCCATGCTGAACATCCACACGGAATTTTTCATGTGCGAGACATGCCACCTGAAAAACGAAGCCGGCATCCCTATTGAGTATAAATGGTACAACCCCCTTGAAGCCACCCCGCAAGGGCCTTTTTTCGGCACCGCCTATGATCCCGGGACCGGCGAGCTTTCCATGGTGGATGATCATATTTCAAGGATCGCCCCCTATTTCAGGAAGGGAGCCGCGCTTGAATCAACCCTTCACATGCAGAATGCCCCGCTGGCAAGGGATTATCTGGAGGTACGGGACCGGCTGACGCCTGAACAACGTGCGAGTGTCACAAAAAAATTCCACATAAATATCAATCCCAAAGGCCCGGAATGCCACACCTGTCACTCATCAAAAAGCATCCTTGATTTCAAAAAATTAGGATTTTCCCCAAAGAGAACGACCGACATTGAACATTTAAACATTGTTGGCCTGATCACCAAGTATAATGAATTTTATCTCCCGGACCTATTTAAACAACAGGAAAATAACAGAACGGAAGACCAGGGTCGGCCATGAAAAAACAATCGCTGACAATTGCAATCCACCGCCCGGGCAAATGGAAAAAACTCGTTTTTCAAATCACCGCATTTCTCCTTTGTCTTTTGTCCTCAAACATTCTGTTCTCAGCGGAATGCATAAACAGCACGGCCCCCGTCCACATCCTGCCGCCGGGTGTCGACCAGCCGAGCGACCTGGCGCTTTCTCCCGGCGGCGATATTTACCTGGTGGACGGCGTAAACAACCGGATCGTCGTGGTGAACGGCAAGGGAGATCTGAAATTTGAATTCGGCAAAAGCGGATCAAAACCGGGCGAATTCATCCACCCCATGGGGATCGATATTTCGAACCGGGGACGGGTCTTTATCGCGGACACCGGCAACCACCGGATTCAAGTATTTAGCCTGAAGGGTGATTTTTTGCACCTGTTCCCGGTGAAAACGGCCGCCGGGGAAAAACCGGCTGCACCAGTGGATGTGCTTGCGCTCGATTTTAAAAATTATGTGTATGTCTCGGACAGGGACAACCATAAAATAAAGGTGCATAAACAAAGCGGCAGGTTTGTATTCCAATGGGGCCGCTTTGGCGAAGGACGCGGCGAGTTCAGGTATCCGGGAATCATGGCGAAAAACGCCTATAACGAGATCTTCGTGGTTGACGTACTTAACACAAGGGTCCAGAAATTCGATCCCTTCGGCAATTATGTATCGGAAATCGGCTCATGGGGAGTAAGCCCGGGCGAGTTGTTCAAGCCCAAGGGCGTTGCGGTGGATAAAAAGGACAGGGTGTTTGTCTCGGATAGCTATATGGGGTGCATTCAGGTCTTTACTGATGCGGGCGGCTTTCTCGGCCTTGTTTGCGACAACAAGATAAAAAGGAGGTTTATTACACCCGTGGGCCTTGCCATCGACGATCAGAGCCGATTGCACGTGGTCGAGATGCGCGCAAACAGGATAAGCATATTAAATTTAATAAAATGAGGTTATTTGCACTTAATAATATTGATGGCGTCGTAAAAAGTCCCATCTACTGCGTTGTAGTGTTTTTTCAGTCTCTCGGAATACTATATGTATGCCTTTGTTCCTGAAAAATCACTACGCCTTGTATATGGAACTTTTAACTTAGCCATCTTTTCCATGTTGAGAGACTTTTTACGAGAGCATCAATATTCATGGCACTCTTTAAATTAAATATTGTGTTTGTGCTTTTTTTCTCATTGCTGTTTTGTAATCAAGCAGCCGCTGCGCTGGAAAAATCGTCCAAAAAAGAATGCGCCATGTGCCACATCATGTGGCTGGACGAATTCAGATCTACTTCCGAGACCCTGGTAGAATGGCAACCGGGAAATGTCCTTATGAAAGACACGCAGGGTGTCGTCAGCTCCGAAGATATCTGCTATAGCTGTCATGACGGGTATGTCGTTGATTCTCGCTTCAGCGTATGGAAAAACAAGAATCATTCGACTTTCGTTAAACCCTCCAAAAATATCAGGGTCCCGGATTCGCTGCCCCTAAGCAACAAAGGCGAAATCTATTGCGGCACCTGCCATTCTCCCCACGGGATCGGTTCCGCACCAAAGAAAAATTCAGTCGGGCCGACCTCTTTTTTTCGTTTGACGAACACCGATTCTTCGCTGTGTGAAATGTGCCATATCAATGAAGCCGATTACAAACGGACAAAGGGACATCCGCTGCACACGACCGAAATGAAACTGCCGGACAAATTGTTTGAGCTGGGGAGCATAAAAGGGAAAAACAAAGACAGCATCACCTGCCAGACATGCCATAAAGTCCATGGTGCAAAGGGAAAAAATATAACCATTGTCGACAACAGTCAGTCCCGGCTTTGCATGCTCTGCCATAAGGAGAGAACAATTGCCGGGACACCGCATGACCTGAGATTGACCCTTGCCAACGAAAAAAATATAAAACAGCAGCCCTTATCGGAATCCGGGCCGTGCGGGGCCTGTCATATACCGCATAACGCTGCGGGAAGCATGCTTTGGGCCAGAAATTCAAAACCGGGCGACACCCCGTCTGAAATGTGTTTATCCTGCCATGATAAAAATCCTGATGATAAAATAAAGGATACGGGCCGGTATTCACATCCGATTAATGTCGAACAGAAATTAAACTTAAATCGACAAGGATCGGAAATGGCGGCTGCGGGCCGGCTTCCGTTATTTTCAAAAACCGTGGAAAAACAACCGGTTAAAACAGTTCAGTGTGCAACCTGCCATAACCCGCACCAATGGGACCCGAACGCCGCTGAAAACCGGGGAGGGAAGGATGTCGACGGTAACGCGTCCAACAGTTTTTTAAGGATATCAAACAGCGGTTCATCCGAACTCTGCCTGGAATGCCACACGGATAAAAAGCAACTATTATCCTATGATCATAATCTGGAAATTACCGCCCCGAACGCAAAAAACAGCCGGGGACTCACTGCAAAGCAGAGCGGACCATGCGGGGCTTGCCATATGCCGCATAATGCAACAGGCCCGAAGTTATGGGCAAGGGAGCTGTCCGGTGATAAAGACCGGCTTTCGCAATACTGTATTAAATGCCATGACAAAAACGGGGCGGCAAACAAAAAACCAACCGGCGAGTACGACCATCCCGTTAACATCGTGTATAAAGGCTTGAACCTGACCCCCCGGGATCAGGTCGTAGAGAAACTGCCCTTATTTAATGATGACGGCAGCAGAAAAAAAGGTGAAATAATCAAATGCCTGACCTGCCATGAGCCTCATACCTGGGACCCGCTTCATCCCTACCCGCCAAATCATCAGTTGTTTAAAAATATTGAAGGAAACTCCAACAACAGCTTTCTGAGGAAAGCAAATTCTCCGGCTTCGGACCTTTGTGAGATTTGCCATACGGATAAGGCGATCGTTGAGGGAACGGATCATGATTTGTCGGTAACAGCGAAGGAAGCTAAAAACCTTGAGGGAAAGACCGTTGATGAATCGGGCACTTGCAGCGCATGCCATATCCCCCATAACAGCCCTAACGCATTGAAGCTGTGGGCAAGAAAGTACGGGCCTGTCCCACCGAAAAATCCCGCAATGAACGGCTTGTGCACGAGCTGCCATTCAAAGGGTAGGCTCGCGGAGAAAAAAGTGCCCGGCATAGCCACTCACCCTGAAGGCAGGCTTATCAACAATATTGTAGATATCAGCAGGGACGCCCTTAAATATACACCGATTTTTGATGACAGCGGCAAACGGGCAAGTGTCGGCAATATATCATGTCCGTCTTGTCATAATGCTCATCAGTGGAGTTCTCTGGTTAAACAAAGAGGGATATACCGTAACCTGGATGGTAATGCAAAGACCAGTTTTTTAAGAAACGTGAGCTACAAAAACATCTGCGTCGACTGCCATGCGGAAGATGCGATCATAAGATACCGGCTTTTTCACAATCCGAAAATAAGGGGCAGCTTTAAGAATAGCAAGGACTCTAAGCCCGTCCCGTAAATGGCAAAATTTTTGGTTTAGACTTTATCGCCAATTGTGCCGCGTAAAAAATCGAATTTTTTATGGACAAAAAATATCACTGTGTGGTACCGAAGAATTCACTTTTAACGTCGGAGCACGGGATGCTCCGACAAAACGGCCATCCTTAATACTGAAAAAAAGCCTATGACAAAAAAAAGCGTGTGCAAGTACACATTCCGATTATTGATTATCACCGCCCTGACCTGCCTGTTCTTCTCCGGCAGCATAACGGCGGAGGAGGCCAAAACCGGAATTGTCAAAGCGGGCCCAAAGCAGGAGCAACAACTTTACAAAAATGATAATGATACGAAGCTGTATCCGGTCCCGCCCCCCCTTGTCTACCAGAGCCTGTATCCCTGCCAGGCATGTCACCGGAAGGACATAAGGGGGGTTAACAGCCAGCTGGAGAAAGGAAACGCATTTCTCGGCACCTATATTCACCTGCCTGATCCAAAACCTAGAATTCTGATTCGAATGCATCGAGATATCAGGCTCCATCATGCGAAATGGATGTGGTGTCTTAACTGCCACAGCACTTATGAAAGAAACTACCTGAAACTCATTACCGGCGAACGGATTTCATTTGAACAATCATATAGGCTTTGCGGTCAATGTCACGGCAGCATTTACCGGGATTGGAAACTCGGGATACATGGACGGCGGGTCGGAGAATGGAAATCGGACGGTAAAAAGCTATACCTGCTCTGCACCCACTGCCATGATCCACATCAACCTCATTTTCGAAAGCTTCCGGGCATGGCGATCCCTGAATTGCCCAGTTACGGGCGATGGGAAAACCTCGAAGAACATGAATAGAATTTTTCAGCGCGTATTGTAAAGGATTTACATGAAAAAAGAGCATGATAAAAAATTAACCAGGCGGACATTCCTGAAAACCGCAGGCGTGGCGGCAGCCTCCCTTGCCGTATCCGGCTGCAACGGGATCTCCGAAGAATTTCTCCAGTCTCATTTCAGGGAGATGGGTCCTGATGAAATCAACCAGACAAGAGAGCGGCTGGAAAAGCAATATAAAAAGAAATACGGGCGAACCTTTCATCTGGGAACCGAACCGGCCGATCCCGGAATTCTTTTCGGATACGGACTCGATCTTTCCCGATGCATCGGATGCCGCCGCTGTGTATATGCCTGTGTTCATGAAAACAATCAGAGCCGCATGCCACAGATTCAATGGATTCGTGTGTTAAGATTTAAAAATGGATCGAGAAATTTTGAGGAATCCGATCATTATTACGATGCCGGCATGGTTCCCAAAGAAGGGTATTACACGATTCCCATCCAGTGTCAGCAGTGTGAGAACCCGCCGTGTGTAAAGGTATGCCCCACGGGAGCTACGTGGAAGGAACCCGACGGCATTGTTGTGGTAGACTATAACTGGTGCATCGGATGCCGTTATTGCATGGCGGCTTGTCCGTACTGGGCCCGGCACTTCAACTTTGCCACGCCGCATGTTCCCGCAGATAAACTGAATACCAATCTTCATTATCTGGGAAACCGGCCGAGAATGCGCGGGGTCGTGGAAAAATGCACGTTCTGTATTCAACGCACGCGAAAAGGGCGTTATCCGGCATGTGTTGAAGTGTGTCCGGTGGGAGCGCGTAAATTCGGCAATCTTTTGGACGAAAACAGCGAAATCAGCATGATAATTAAGACAAAACGGGTTTTTCGTCTTAAAGCGGATCTGAATACGCAGCCGAAATTTTATTATTTCTTTTCACTCTGATAAGTTCAAAAATCCCTTCAGGAAGACAAAAGGAAAAGGCTTTATGGGAAAAAAGATCACCCATTTTCTGGGCCAGGCATTTACACAGGTGGTTAAAGGGCCGCCTATATATTACGCTTGGATTTTATTTCTGTTTTCGGTGATCGGCACCGGTGTATGGGCATACTCGCATCAATTTGCACAGGGACTTGCGATTACGGGCATGACCGATCAGGTCTCGTGGGGCCTCTACATCTCCAACTTTACATTCTTTGTGGGTGTGGCGGCGGCGGCCGTGTTGCTGACGATTCCTGCGTATGTCTACGATTTCGGTCCTATCAGGGAAATCGCTATTTTAGGCGAAATCCTTGCGGTATGCGCAATCGTCGTCTGTATATTTTTCGTCGTCCTCGACCTGGGGCACCCGGAGCGGGTATGGCATCTATTGCCGTTTATCGGCAGGCCCAACTTTCCGGACTCCATTCTCGCATGGGATATCCTGGTATTAAACGGCTATCTGATTATTAATCTTTTTATTTCCGTGTATTTATTGTCCGTGATTTATCTGGAAAAGAAAGAAAAAACGTGGTTGATCCTGCCGGTCATCCTCCTTTCCATACCCTGGGCCGTTAGTATTCATACCGTGACTGCCTATCTTTACAACGGACTCGGCGCGCGTCCGTTCTGGAATTCCGCGATTCTGGCCCCGCGGTTTCTGGCCTCCGCATTCTGTTCAGGCCCGGCCCTTTGCATCATTATTTTTCAGTTGATCAGAAAATTTACAAATTTTCACGTAAAAGACGCCGCGCTGTTTAAAATTGCCGAAATGATTTGTTTCGCCATGGGGATTAATCTGTTTCTGGCCGCTGCCGAGATATTTAAGGAATTATATACAAATACCTGGCACGTGGCATCGATTATATATCTGTTTGCCGGACTAGAAGGACACACCGGGCTTGTAAAATGGATATGGACCGGAGAGAGTTTTAATGTAATCGGATTTTTCCTGTTCCTCATTCCCAAAACCCGAAAAAACTTTATTACACTTAATATCGCATGCATTATCGTTGTCATCGGCGTCTGGATTGAAAAAGGCATGGGGTTTGTCATTCCCGGATTTATTCCAACACCATTGGGAGAAATTTGGGAATATACGCCCCGCCTGTATGAAGTTTTGATTTCAACCGGAGTGTTCGGCGTGGGGATGTTGCTATATACCCTATTTGTGAAAATTGCTATTCCAATTGAAACCGGTGAGATGCGTGTTTTTAAAAAAAAGGAGATATTATGAACTTTATCAACGCGTTTGGCAAAATACCTTTACTCCTGTTTATCATGATACTGGGCGGCTCCATGACGTGTGGCGCTACCTATGTTGATCCGAAAAATTACGGTTCTCCAAAAGGTGAAGTTTGCATCAAGTGCCACCAGGAAACGAGCCCCGGCATTTATAACCAATGGCTTGAGAGCGCCCATGGCCAGGCGGGCGTGAACTGCTATGACTGCCATCGTGCGGAAAAAGGCGACTCTGACGCTTTTGAACATAAAGAGCTGATCAGCATCGTGGTAACACCTAAAGATTGTTCCAAATGCCATGAAAAAGAATTCAAGGAATTTTCTTCTTCTCATCATGCCGATGCCGTTGCCGTATTAGACTCGACGGATAACTTTTTCGGCCGCTCCACCTGGGGAATCAAAAATCAGCGAACCGCTTGCATTCCCTGCCACGGCTCCACGCTTGAGGTTCAAAAAAAGGGTAAACTCGCCCCTGCCACCTGGCCGAATACGGGTATCGGAAGGATTAACCCGGACGGGAGCAAGGGCTCTTGCACCGCTTGCCATACCCGGCATCTCTTTTCAGTGGCGCAGGCCCGGCGGCCCGAAGCCTGCGGCAGATGTCATAGCGGACAGAGCCAGCCCCAGATCGAAGTATACACACGAAGCAAACACGGGGTTATGTTTGCCGCATACGATAACCGCATGAATATGGATCACCAAAAATGGCGCGCGGGTAAGGATTATTATCAGGCTCCCACCTGCGCGACCTGTCATATGGGTTCGATTCCGCCCCAGATGGAGGTCAAGACTGCGGATGAAAGGATCAGGACGGCTTTGGAGTCGGTCCTTTCCAAGGACCAGCAGTTGCTGACCGCGCTTCTTCCGCCAACACCGGCGACTAAAATTAATTACGGCGCCACACATGATGTAAGTTCCAGGTTATCGTGGAAGCTGTCGCCTGTGATTTGCAAAAAGAGAGATAATTGGCAGGAAAACAGACAACAGATGGAAAGCGTCTGCCAGCAATGCCATGGCGAGCATTTTGTCAAACAGCATTATGAACAGTTTGATGCTCTTGTCGGGACATACAAAAAGATTTTTGCAGATCCGGCCACCCGGATGCGGCGAGCTCTGATAAAACATGGTGATATCACGAAGGAAAATTTTGACGATCAACTCGACCTGACATACTGGAAACTATGGAACAATGGCGGGCGCGGGGCATTGAACGGCGCCGCCATGGCAGGCCCGGTTTATCTCTGGAACAACGGAATGCAGGAAGTTTCCCAGCGCTATTACATGGAATTTATTCCTGAAGTCAAAAAACTTTATGGCAGGGGGGCTGATTCCTTTCTGCGCAAAAACGGCTATATCAGGCCGACTTATAAAAAATAGGCAAATGTTGATGGCGTCGTAAAAAGTCCCATCTACTGCGTTGTAGCGGGTCGCGAAGCTCGGAATACTATATGTATGCCTCCGCTTTCGCAACACCACTACGCCTTGTATATGGAACTTTCTACTTAGCCATCGTAACCGGGTTGCCTGACTTTTTACGAGTGCATCAATGTTGATGGCGTCGTAAAAAATCTATCTGCGGCGTTGTGCAAGCCGAGAAAGAGCTCAACGTACAAAAAGTACGCCTTCGCCCTTTCCCGACTCGTGCGCCTTGCATATAGAGCTTTTTACGAGCCATTAGGTTCGAATTTTAATTAGGCAGTAATCACCTCTTTGCCGGAAAACGACAAAATATCCGGCTTTTTACGAGTGCCTCATGTTGAAAAACACCAAAATTGCCGCCGTTGTCATTGGCTTGTCCTTCTTACTGTCAACGGCGGTTTACGCTCAAAATTATATCCGGCCCCTGGTCAAAAATCTGCTTGCAATAGGGTATCCGATCAGCGCTGCGGATGTCGTTGCCCTTGATAAAATATCCATGCATTTTAATACCCGCAACCGTATCGACGTGTTAAAACAGATATTATCCGATCGACAAAAGATCCACGGCATTAAAAAGGCCGGTTATTTTGAAAAAACCGAGGTGATCTGCAGTGCTCTGCGCCTTCTGGACGAACACAACCTTCCGGAAACCGATGCATTGATTGGGGAATTAAGCCGTCAGGGGGGGTGGGAAAAAAGAGAAAAAGAGCTGCTTTCCTATATGGCCGCCAAAAGAAAAATCGAATATTCATCAAATGTCGCTTACCTTCTGACCGCATTGGCTGAGTACAGCGGCAACTCTGAACTATCCTCAAAGGTTGAAATATCGGCCGAGATTTTAGACCTTTGCAACTGTCTGTCCTATCTGTCGGGTATTTTTAATCATACCGGCGACCTTCGGATAATAAACGACCTGTTCCGCTTTGCATCACAGGCTTTCGGCTACCCGGGAGAATATGTTTCACGACTTCTTGTGGACATGTTTCTTCAACAACCGAAAATCTTTGTTTCCAATCTTGCCGCAAAAGACGAACAAACAAAAAACACCATCATCGATTTGATGGTATTCGGAATATGGAACAGCCAGTTGAAAGAAAATGTTATGGAAGCCATACACGATAATCTCGTTCTTAAAGGTGATTCGGAAAAACATGCAATCTCTCTTTTGATTAAAAAGATCAATCTCAGATTCGCACCCAACCCGACAAACGGTAACAAGTAGCATGTTGACCGGTATTCAAAAAAATAAACGGAATAACCGGCAAAATCTATTTTGCCGCATCCTGGCTTTGACGGCATGCATCGTCCTGTTCTCTTTTTTTGCAAAGCATGCCGTTGCCGGTGAACCACCACACCTCCCGGTTGAACATCTTATAGACATTACGGGAGATTTCAACCAGCCCACCGAGGTCGCAGTCTCCCATACGGGCAATATTTTTGTCCTTGACGGCGCTAATGACCGGGTGGCGGTTTTTAACGAAAACGGAAAACCGCTTTATCAGTTCGGAAAGACCGGGGCTATGGACGGCGAACTGAAAAATCCCGTCGGGCTCGGCCTTGACCACCGGGATAATGTTTATATCGCCGATACCGGTAACAACCGGATTCAGGTATTTGACACCCTGGGCAATTTTATCCGCAAAATTGATCTCACCGCCTGGAATGCCCGCCCGGTTGAAGTGACCTCTGAAAAAAAGACCGGACGCATTTATATCAGCGATGCCGCAAATCATCAAATTCTGTGCTTTAATTCAAACGGATCTTTTAATGCCGCCTGGGGTTCATATGGTAAGCGTACAGGCGAATTCAAGTTCCCGGGAATGTCGGCCGTTGACGACAAAGGGGACCTTTTTGTTGTGGACATTTTAAACGGCAGGATACAGGTTTTTAATCCTGACGGGAAAAATCCGCGCCAGGTGGGCAGACTGGGCGTTATTCCGGGTCGTCTTTTCAGACCGAAAGGCATTGCCATTGATCCGCAATCCCGTATTTTCGTGTCCGACAGCTATACCGGCATTATCCAGGTATTTAATCCTGACGGCAGCCTTTACGGAATTCTGTCCCGGGGGGACGATTTTCTGAGGCTGACGACCCCCATTGGCCTGGCGTTCGATAAACGCGGACGGCTTTATGTCGTCCAGGCGGCGGCAAATACCATCAGTGTTTTTCAACTCCCTGAAAAAAAATAAAATTGATAAAAAATAAAATAATGATAAAATCGTTTCTGATGGGTCTTTTTTGCATCATAATTCTGGCGCCGCCTGCCTGGGGAGGTACGCTCAAGCGCGAGTCCAAGGATGAATGCTGCATCTGTCATGTGCTGTGGTTTGACTCCCTTGCCAAAGGTAAAACTTCTCTTCTTGCGAACACGGATTCCCCCATTGTCATCGCAGGCTCGGCAGGGCTCTCTTCAAGCAAGGATATGTGTTATAGTTGTCACGAAGGCTATGTGGCCGACAGCAGGAACGCTGTTTTCAGAAAAAACAAGCATCAATTGCTCGGCAAAGTTCCCGACTGGCTGAAGCTGCCGAAAATATTCCGCTTGACGAAAAACAACGAATTTTATTGCGGCACCTGTCACGGATTACACGATGTCCGTGCCATGGGTGAAGTCGGCAAAACCCCTTTCACCCGGATGGATAACGACCGCTCTCAAATGTGTATCGCCTGCCATGGCGATAAAATAAAACCGCAAAAATACCCCGGCCATCCGATGATGAAAAAGGTTGACGGTATGCCCACCCCCTCGATCCGCAAAAAAGGCCTGAAATTCGGCCCCAAAGGCGAAATCATCTGCCAGTCGTGTCATTCCCCGCACACCCGGAGGGCAATGGCCGCCCCGGTGGAGGATGCATCCCTCTGTCTGATCTGCCATGAAAATAAAGCCCCTCTCACCGGCACGGCACATGATTTGAGAGTGACCATGCCCAATGAAAAAAACATAAAAAAGGAGCCCTTATCCAAATCCGGCCCATGCGGGGCCTGTCATACACCCCATTCACCGGCCGGCCCGAAACTGTGGGCCAGAGAATTCAAGCCCGGCGACTCTCCTTCAGGTGTCTGCCTGTCCTGCCACAACAAAAATCCCGACGATAAAATAAAGGATACCGGCAGGTATTCACATCCCGTTAATGTAGAACAGAAATTAAACCTTAATCGACAAACATCAGAAATGGTAGCCGCAGGCAGGCTCCCATTATTTCCAAAACCCGGAAAAAAGCAGCCGGAGGGAACGGTGCAGTGTTTCTCCTGTCACAATCCGCACCAGTGGGATCCGAATACGCCGGGAAATCGAGGGGGCAAGGATGTCAAGGGCGATGCATCCAACAGTTTTTTAAGGATATCCAACAGGGGATCGTCCGCCCTCTGCATAGAGTGCCACACGGATAAAAAACAGCTTCTATCCTATGATCATAATATGCAATTAACCGCGCCGGATACAAAAAATATTCAGGGCGTCAATGTGAGTGTATCCGGCCCGTGCGGGGCCTGTCACATGCCGCATAATGCCCAGGGTCCAAAGTTATGGGCCAGAAAGCTCGCCGGGGATAAAGAGCTGCTCCCGCAATACTGCCTGGGATGTCACAACAAAAACGGGGCGGCAAACAAAAAGCCGGTCGGCGGGAATGATCATCCTGTAAATGTCGCTTCAAAGGGATTCCATATCGCCTCTGCGGAACTGGTCATAAAGACGCTTCCACTGTTTAATAAACAAGGCGGTGCGGAGCCCGGCGAAACTATCCGTTGCCTGACCTGCCATGATCCGCATATATGGTCGAAAAGCCCAATGCTACAGCCGGCCGGGCCTGCAATTTCCGTAAACACTGCCGATATTGCTGTGAATAACATCGAAGGAGATGCAACCGACAGTTTTTTAAGGAAACCGGCTTCTCCCTCTCCCGATCTCTGCATAACCTGTCATAAGGAGACCGCCCTTATTGTGGGCACGGATCACGACCTTTTTGTTACTGCGCCCGCAGCAAAAAATCTGGCGGGGCAGACCGTTAAGGAATCAGGACAATGCGGCGTGTGCCATGCCGTCCATAACAGCCCCAATAAGTTGAAACTATGGAACAGGAAATACGGTCCGGTTGCTGAAAAACAGCATCCCATGAACGCATTATGCACCTCCTGCCATTTTAAAGACGGGCCGGCAAAAGATAAAATTCCCGGGGTGGCAACTCATCCCGAAGGGCGGTTAATCACCAATATCATGCGTTTTAATAAGCGGAGAAAAGGCTACACACCGATTTTCGATGACGCCGGCAGGCAAACAAATGTCGGGAATCTCTGCTGCTCATCGTGCCATTCCTTTTATAAGTGGGATCACCTCGTGAATAAACAAGGGATTGGCAAAAATGTCGAGGGAAATGACAATACCAGCTTTTTGAGGACATCAAGCGATCACATGGTTTGCACGACCTGTCATGGTGAAGAAGCGATCCGGCGGTACTCATATTTTCACTCGGTTCGGGAAAGAAAAAAAATGAAGGTCAAAAAAACAACCGGCTATCAAATGTTTCCCCATCCCGCAAGTCTCGATAAAAATAAATAAGCCGGTCCCCAAATGTTTTCGATATCTGCAAGACTTTTCCCCTGCTCAATCCGCTGACTTTTTTCTTCACCGGAAATTGCCTGGGACTTGACACGAGACTGAAATTAGGCAATACATTGTGGCATAAAAAGCAATTTCTTATCCCTGCCCATGTATAATTATCGGAGGATGGAATATGCATGCCCACGGCCTTTTGCAACCATTGGCGACATACAAGGTAAAGTTCTATAACGGCAGGCAGGAACCAGCCCGATGGTTGACAGTTTTTCTTGTTCTCCTTTTTATCCCATTGTTTATTTCCACCGTGCGGGCCGATGACTGGAAGGTGGATATCTTTACCAATCCGGGTTCTTACGGCCTTGACGCCACAGGCAACTCCTATGTGGACGGCTACTGGTACATGTACAAGTACGATACCAATGGCGCCCCTGTCTGGCAGAAATCGTGGAGCAGCCTGCTGGCCGGGGTAACCAACGGCAACAATACTCCATTCCGGTGGTCGGTTTTCTGCCGTAACGGCTCTTTTTTCACAATTGTGCAGCTCCAGGACGCAAACTGGGAGTTTGCCGGAGTGCGGATGGCCGGTTTTGACGCCGACGGCAACCAGACAACCTTCCCCGCAACAACCCTGCCGGACAATTTTATTATGGCCGCCCCCTTTTCCATTGACACCAATAATACCAGTAACGGGGTGGTGGCTGTCAGCGAAAATCAGGTAACCGGCTTAGATGTTGACGGAATCACCTATAACGTCACCTACACCCCTTCGGTCTCTTTGACACGATACAAGGGCGACGGCACAGCCGTTTTTTCCGGTGCAACTATCTCTGCGGCTGATTTGGGCCGCAGCGATGGTGATATCGAGATTCAGGGGCTTGAAGTATCGGCGGATCAATCCATTATCTACCTGGCCGGTACCCTGAAAGACCCCATCCATCTGTGGACTTCCAGGTACCCTGATAACATCTTTGTCGCCCGGATCAATGCTGCCGATGGTTCAATGGCCTGGAGCAGACGCGTAGGGCCGGACCTGTGGCCGTCATCCGGCGATTACTGGGTTCCCTTTGAGGTTACCTCACTTGCTGTTGGTGTTGACAACCGAGCGCATGTCACCGCCAAGGACTGGCTATACACGCCGTCATTCATAACCCGCAAAAATATCTACCTGCGGGTCACGGCGGCAAATGCTCTTGAGGTCCAGGAAGAGCCCTCATCCATCGGCAGCGAACGGCTGGCTGCGGGAGAGGACGGATTTCTTTACGGCTATGGCATCGGTTCGGCGGCTGATCGAAGCGGTGATACCGGCCTGGGCGATACCGGCGGGTATCTCGTCAAGTATGATCCGTCCGGCCAGTCACTGGACATGCTCCTGGTGGCGCCGGTGGGCCGGACCAATGATTCCCAACCCTTTGGAGCCAGGATTGACGCAGTCGGCAATAACTATGTCTGGGGCTATACTTTTTCCGCCGGTCCGGCATTTGTGCAGAAAAACGCCCTGCTTGTTCCCATTCTGGCAGTCAACGGCACGGATGCCAACAATACGGACATCAATGTTATCACCGGCCCGGATGTCGATCCGGACAGCCTTACGGACCGCACGGCAATGGAATTTACCCTTCACAACAAGACCGGCGCAAATGCGACAATAAGCGCACTGACGTTTTCATCCAAGGGCAAGGGAGATGAGAATCAAACCTTTACAAACATCCGAATTGTGGATGATGTCGGCGATGTCGTCGCCGGCCCCAGCTCCTATGACGGCAATCATCAGCTCCAATTCACGCCGAACCGGGATATCGCCGCGAATGAAACCAACACATGGAAGCTGGTATATGATATTTCACAGGACACTTGTGCCTGTATCGGCGGCAAATATTTTACCGCCGAACTGACGTCGGCCACGGCCCAGGACGATGCCGGAGAGCCTGTGGATATTTCCGGGCTGCAATCACCCGTGACCGGCCTTAAAATAACCATACCGGAAGGTGATTTAAGCATCGATCCGGTCACGAACAACCAGTCGGCCGACAAAGAAAATCCCCTGCCCAAAAAGCTTGCGGCCCTCGTGAATAATCAGTCCGTGGGGGCCGGGTGCGGGCCGGTGGTTTTCGATATCGAGACCCAGCCCGATCACGGCGCCTTATTATCCATATTCAAGGTTGAGACAACGGCAATGACCGGCAACCGGGCGGAAAGCGCCTTTACCCTGGGAACGGCCGTGGGTGATTATGAGATCAAGGCATACCTTGACAATCCCACCTGCATCGTCCATCCCTATGATGGCGGAACAGGGACCGGCGGGCAAATCACGCTGCACAGCGGGTTAAAGGTTTCATCGGATGCCAAGACCGTTATTTTTACCGCAAAGGCCCTGGGCGTTGAGGCCTACGGGGCGCAGCACAACGGCAAGACCTCGCTCAATGATATCGGCACCTTTATCCAGAACATTCCGGCAAACAATGTATTTAAAGCCAAGGTAGAGCCCAAGGACGGATTTTCAAAAGTGGAGTTTCGGCTTGCAGGAAAAAATGAGCAGAGTACCGCCAGTAACGGTATCTTTACATCCAATACCTTTGACATGAAGGACCTGTCGGCCGGCAACAATACCCTCACCATAGCGGCCTACACAACTCAAAAGGAATACCAGGACACGGCCACCGTGTCCGCCATCGCCTTTCCGGCCTGGGTTTCGCCGCTTACGTCGCTTACCAGCGGCATATCCACCCAATTTCTGGAAGACCAGGAAAAGTACAAACTCAGTTTCTCCTATCCCATGGATTTTGCATGGAGCAAGGCGGTTGACACCGTTATTCTCCTTTTAGGCGGGGCGAAGAATGATTCCAACCTGTCGTTTAATGCCAACGCTTATTATAATATCAACAGGACCTCATCCTTTGATGCCGCCGGCGACCTGGCGGCAAAGATACTCGGACACGACTTTACCGTGAACGGGAATCTCTCCGGCTCCTTTGACGCCGATTTTGATTTCCTGGGGGGCAAAGGCGATCTGAAAATGACCCTTCCCTTTACCCTGCCGAGCAAGGGCGCATCAAAGACCGTTCTTGTCTACGGTGTTCCCGTAACCCTTGCCGTGGATATCAGCGGCGACGGAAATGTTTACCTGACAGGCAAGGCCCAGCTTGGCGGCAACCTTGAATTTAAAAAAATACTGATCATTCCGGCCGTGGACGTCACCCTTGATGCCAACGCCTCGGTGGCCGCCTTTTTCGGCGCCGCCAAACTGGGGGTAAATGCCCGGCCGTTAACGGAGCTGGAGCTGCGGTTGCTGTACTTAAGCGGCGCAGGGATCGATCCGACCTTTGGCGGCCGCATAACGGTCCCGCTGCGGGTCATCGGCTCCCTTTTCTGGGGCCTGGCCAGCGGAACACTGGCCTCAACCACGCTCGGGCCTTACGGTTTCGGCAGCATGGCCTCAAGGCAGGCCAGCGCATTGCGTCAAACCACCGACTTTGAGGATGGGTTTCAATCTCCCGAGTTTATCTCAACTTCGGCCATTGCCGCAGGGCCTGACGGCAAGTTCCTACTGATTTTTACGTCAGACACGGACCCGGCAACCGGAAGCGTTGATCCTGACGTCTATTACCGGCTCTATGACGGGAGCGCCTGGGCCGGGTCAAATTCACTTGCGCGCGAAGCCGATAAATGGGAGCTCGATCCGGCTGTGACATATATCGACAATGGAAGGGCTCTGGCCCTCTGGACCGCGAATGACGGCACAAAGACATTAGACGACTTAAACGACATTTTCGCGGCCCAGGATATCCGGTTTTCCGTGTGGGACGGCACAAGCTGGAGCAGCCCGGCCGATATCATCGATGACAATGAAACTGACGGCGTCGCTGATGTCTCCTATGATCCGGTGACTAATCAGGCCGTTGCGGTATGGTTTCACGACGCCAATAGTGATCATGATGTGGAAACCCGCAGGCAATGGGAGATACATTCTTCCATATTTGACGCAGGCGACGATACCTGGTCGATCCCGGAAAACATCTCGGGCAGCGACACGGCCGCCGATTATCTCCCGGCGGTTGCCGCAGCCAATGGAAAAACCATGGCCGTCTGGCTGCGGGATACCGACGGCGTATTTTTAACCACCATGGATTCAATTGCAGACGGCACCAACGTGGATTACTCCAACACGGACGCCGCCGTTTACTATTGCCTGCACGACACAAACGGCTGGAGCACGCCTGCGGCCGTTCCGGGCTCGGATTCAGATTCCGGGTTTCTCGTCAGCACGGCCGTTGCCGTAAATGACGATGCAGCCGGGGCCGTGGTCTTCTGGGCGGGAAAAACAAACGGCGATGCAGCCGGGACGAGCAAAACAAGCCTTCGCTATTCAATCTATTCCTTTGGGGATCAAACATGGTCAACACCGGTTGCAATCCCCTCAAGCGGATCGGTTGAAGATCTTCGGGCCTTTATCGACACCAACGACCTTGCCACCGTGCTGTGGACCGGCACGTCCTTTGGTCATAATAATATCCGAACAGCTACCGTTGATTTGAAAAAGACGGCTTTGAAACAGACAACATCCGCACACACAACTTTGGCTTCCCCCCAGGCTGCGTATACACCGGTTACCCCGGTTACAAACGATGCCGGGGATACGGTCTGGGGCCTGGATGCCGCCATGGATAGCACGGGAAAGTTAATGGCGGTTTTCCGGCGGGATAATTTTTACAGCCCATCGGATTTATCCGGTGACGGGATGAGCGACAACCTGACCGCCGGGGAAGTGAATCCGGATTCCGGGGATTTAACAGGCAATATTACCGAAGCCCCCATTGACGCAAACTCGGACGAATTGTATGAAATGCTCCGGGTCACCATAGAGGCCGATATCCATATGGCCGGAGATTACAAGGTAACGGCATCCTTAAACGACATCAACGGCAACCGGATTGCAGAACTCAGCGCCGCCGACCAGAACATAAATGCCGGCACGCACACCTTTACGCTCGATATCCCCGGCGGATTCATATCCGCTCACGGCGTGGATGGCCCCTATACCATTACCGACGTAATCCTTTTTAATAACAGCGGGATCGTGGTGGCAACCGACACATCAGGCTTTGATACTGCGGCGTATGCGGCGGCTGATTTCACGGACGGCCCTCTTTTACTCGACCGGGATCTCTATATTGGCACGGATGATACTGTGGTGGTAAGCGTAACCGATCCTCTTAAAAATACGGATTCCGCTATTCAGGACAGCCTATCCGTTTTGGTGTCAAGCGATACTGATCCAACGGGCCTTCAGATGACATTGACTGAAACCGGAGACAACAGCGGTGTTTTTACCGGGACACTTCATTTTTCCCTGACCGCCACGGAAAATGATACGATTCACGTCGGGCATCACGGCGTGGTAACCGCCGTGTACAAAACCAACAATCCGGCATTCACCTGGCAAAAAATGGCTTCATGGATCGGGTGTTTACCTGAAAATGATATGGATGATGACGGAACATGCGATGATGTCGACGGGTGCCCGGCAGATCCCGGAAAAATCGATCCGGGAGTTTGCGGGTGTGCAACTTCCGATACGGACCGCGACGGGGATTTAATCGAAGATTGCCTTGATAATTTCCCGGATGATCCGATCATGCCCGGGGACGTCAATAATGACAGCCTAAGAGACCTGACGGATGTCATTCTCGCGATCAGGACAGCCTCGGGCATGGGCGACAGCCCGATTTTTAAACAGGCGGATGTCAATAATGACGGAGCCATAGGCCTGCCTGAAGCCGTTTATGTCTTTCGTTTAATAGGAGAATAATCCGCATCGCGGTACTTTTGCGGGAAGTAACTTTGTTGATCTCGTATAAAGTTGAACCTGCCCGCTCCCTGATCCTTTCGGGGCGGGCTTTTTCGGTATGCTTGAATCCCAATAGTTCTTGACTGGCTACAAAAAAGCCTGTAGGTCGGAGTAAACTGGAAAAAGGTCGGCTATGAATGGAAGCATCTGAATCAATATGAGTATTACGGCAGGGGGGGAAGCCCTCCTGCCTGGAGTGAAAAGCAGAATTTAAGCTTTTTGCGGGATTATAAAAATCACATAAAAGGCGGATAGAATGACCAAAGCAAGCGATTCCCACAAACCGGCAAACAGATTGTGGAATTTTTTCGCATCAGTAAAACTCTCCGTGGCGATACTATTGTCAATCGCCGTGACATCAATCATCGGGACCGTTGTTCCCCAGAATGGAGCCCCGGAGGCATATGTTGAAAAGTACGGAAAATTTCTATACAATTTTTTCAACACCCTCGATATCCTTGACCTGTATCATTCATGGTGGTTTCAGGGCCTTTTATTCCTGCTGATCATAAACATCGTGGTCTGTTCCATTAATCGGCTGTCCTCGACCTGGAAAATCATTTTCCCGAAAAAACCGATTTTCAATATGAACCAGTTCAAAAAATCCGCGAACCGGGAAGAATGGACACAAAGCCATACGGTGGAAGAAGCTAAAAACCTTTATGTCCCGTACATTTCAAAACGGTTTTCATTCAGCCGTGTCGACGAAACAGATGCGGGCTTTAAGATATTTGCGGAAAAGGGCCGCTGGACCCGCCTGGGTGTCTATGTCGTACATTTCAGTATTTTATGTCTTTTAACAGGCAGTTTAATCGGATCTTTTTTCGGGTTTGACGGATATGTTAATATACCTGTCGGAAAATCGGCGGACCATGTTACGCTCAAAAACAAAGGCGTCAATCATCCCCTCGGGTTTGCCATCCGATGCGATGACTTTAAGCTGCGTTTCTATGACACGGGCATGCCGAAGGAATTCCGGTCAACGCTGACAATCATCAAGAATAATAAGATAATTAAACAAAAAGATATTATTGTCAATGACCCACTGCGATACGACGGGGTTAACATGTTCCAGGCAAGTTACGGCAAGATGCCGGCGGACCGCTTCACCGTCATTCTTGCCGACGTCAGGTCCGGCATCAAATACAAAAAAGGGGGCGCCATCCGGCGACCAATAGAACTCCCCGATAAAAGTGGATATTTGATTTTTGAGCAATACAGGCAAAACTTCCGGTTCAACGGGCGCAATATCGGAGAGGTGCTTATCGGCGGATTAATTCCGAAAACGGGCGAACAAAAACATATCATTATCCCCCTGGATTCTCCCGGGTTTGACAGGATGCGCAACGGCCGGTTTGTGATCTCTGTTTCCAATTTCGGTTTTAAATATTATACCGGTCTCCAGGTCACCAGGGACCCCGGCGTTCCCCTGGTCTATGCGGGGTTTCTCCTGATGATCATAGGCTGTTATATTACATTTTTCATGTTTCATCAAAAAGTCTGCGTCGAGCTGACTTCCAAAGGCGGAAAAACAGGAGGAAAAACTCAAATCACGGTTTCCGGTATTTCCGGGAAAAGCAAGACCAGCATGAAAACGATCGTCAAACGACTTGCACGTAATCTCAAACGTATCCAATCAGTCTGAAAAAGGGGACCGCATGACAAGCTCACATTTGCTTTCAATTACCACTTTTGTATATGGCTTTGCCGCAGTTATGTATGTATTTTCATGGATATTTAAAAAATCCATGCCCGGAAAAACAGCCGTTGTCGTCACGTTCGCCGCCGTATTTGGCAACCTTGCCGGAATTGGTCTTCGATGGACGGAATCCTATAAGATGGGAATCGGACATGCGCCATTATCCAATCTCTATGAATCCTTGATCTTTTTCGCCCTGGTAATTGCAATCCTGCACCTGTTTATTCATTTTAAATATAAACTACGGATGATCGACGTTGTTGCAAGCCCGATCCCGTTTCTGGTCATGGCGTATGCCTCCCTCAACGTCAACAATGCCATTGAACCGCTGATGCCCGCGTTGCAGAGCAACTGGCTGATCGCCCATGTTATGACCTGCTTTATCGGATACTCGGCGTTCGCCATTGCCTTTGGTATCAGCGTCATGTTTCTCGTAAAAAGCTCGACGGATGGGGGGAAACCCGGAATTACGGGAAGAATTCCCGATCTCGCAACGCTTGATGACCTGACCCACCGGATGGTGACCTTCGGTTTTTTGTTTTTATCCATCGGGATCATCACCGGCTCGGTCTGGGCAAACCAGGCATGGGGAAGATACTGGGGCTGGGACCCTAAAGAAACCTGGTCCCTGATCACCTGGCTGATTTACGCGACCCTGCTTCATGCACGGATGATGCGCGGCTGGCAGGGCAAACGGATCGCGTGGCTTTCCTGTATCGGATTTATGGCCGTTATTTTTACATATTTTGGGGTTAATCTTCTGCCGGGCCTTCATAGTTATCAATAATGAAAAATATTGCCTGCATTCTTTGTCTGTTTATGCTGACGACGGCCTGCGACAGCGATAACGCAGGCTATACGGTTATTGATTTCCATAAAACCTTGAAAACAGACACCATCAAAACAACGACTCCCGATCCCAAAACTCTCAGGGTGGCAGTGGGCGCCATGGTCTCTCCGAAAGAAACCATGGCATCCTACCAGGCGCTCCTTAACTATATCGGCCGTCACCTGGGATTTGCCATTCAGCTTATTCAAAGGGATACCTATGCTGAAATAAACGAAATAATTGCAAGCGGGCAAGTCGACATCGCATTTATCTGTACCGGGCCCTACGCCGCCGGTAAAGAAAAATACGGATTTGAAGGCCTGGTAACCCCGGTGATAAACGGAAAGCCGTTTTACCAGGCATA
>JAADHK010000019.1:48803-49152 GCA_013151835.1 Deltaproteobacteria bacterium | reverse complement strand
GTTGTTGCCCATGACAGGGTTGCGCTCTGGCCCGAGCAAAGGCCCGTGTTATCCGCAGAAAACGAATCGATCGTCGCGGTTGGGCATGTAATAGAGATAGAGGCGTTATTCGTTTCACCGACATACACGCCTGAAGTCTCATTAACATAGGCATTTACGCTGGTTGCCCCAGTGCTCAATGGTGTAAATTGAAAATTTATAAGAAGAAGAGGCAAGGTCTCGCCATCACCCGGCCAGCTTAAATCTGTTAAGCTACTCCAACCTACTTGAATCCATTTATCCGTTTGTAAATCACCATCCAAATTGTCGGAATCATCTTTCACTCCTCCTGATAACACAGGCGTCAACT
>JAADHK010000019.1:45408-48780 GCA_013151835.1 Deltaproteobacteria bacterium | reverse complement strand
ATAGTCATTATATTGCAACTTAGTAGAATCGTAATATATCCTAAATCTTATGCCGGTTAGATTCTTATTGTCAGTGCTGACATCATAATATGCACCAACAATTAGTGTATCATCCATGGTCGGGGACGCCGGCGTTGCCTGCAGGGAAATGATCTGGGTCAAGCCATCTGCAGATGCGGCCGGAATCCAGACCATGGTAAGAAGCAGAAATATCGCAGAAATAACAGCAATATTTCTCCATGGAATATTTTGAGTGGTCCGTTTAATCATTATTATCCTCCATTTATCAAAAAGTTATGTATTTGGTGGAAAGTTATATAAACCCACATTCATCCGCTATTAAGGTATTAAAGATTGAATGTAAGTATTTATATCAGCTTCATCACGCGTGGCGCCTGTTTTAACAAAACCATCCGTCCAGCCGGAAACGGCATTAAAGCCAAAAACATACCGCACCACAAGAAGACCATCAGTCAATGCGCCAACCGTGCCGTCGCCGTCTATATCCAATGTTGACATATCAATACCACTCTTAATAAATGCGTTAATGGCTGTTTCATCACGTGTGGCGCCTGTTTTGACAAAGCCTTCAGTCCAGCCGGAAACGGCATTAAAGCCAAAAATATAACGCACCACAAGAAGACCATCAGTCAATGCGCCAACCGTGCCGTCGCCGTCAATGTCCAAATTCCAGATATTAACAGAAGCCGTGATTCCCTGTCCGCAGAATGAATATCCGGCGGCATGACTGGCATCCATTACGGAGAACGGCAGTTCAACACCCTGCTCCAGGGCGCCGTTTACCGTGAAATTCAAATCCGCAAGCAATGCGGGAAGGCTTTCGCCCGGCCAGGCGGAAGCAGAACTATCCCATGCCATCCGAACCATTTTATCGGTATTTGGATCGTTATCGGCATCTGATGAATCGTCAAGGGCGCCGACATCATCAGGGGTGGTAACAGTATCTCCGGCATTTAAAAACGTATTAGTATCATAGCCGGCATAGGTCACCTTGCTTGAATTATAGAATATATTGATATCAATTCCGGAAGTATTCGCACCGTCGCTGATGTCGTAGGTGGCGCTAAGAACAAGTGTTTCGCCGGGAGCCGATGAGCCGGATGTCGAGAGCGTTACGGTTTGAAGCGTGCCTGCCACACGGTCATCATTGCAGGCTGAATATCCGGCAAGATCCTGCGATGTTGTTCCGTCGGTGGGATCGGTACCGTTTATGCTTTCCTGCAAATCAGTGTATCCATCATTGTCGGAATCAGCGGTTCCGTCATGGGAAAGGTCTCCGAAATAATTCATCTCAAACACGCCGTCAGGCAGGCCATCTCCATCGGAGTCTCCTGCAAATACAGCCGTACCCGCAGTCACGTGGGTGGCATAATCCGCATCATCCAGAACGATCGGAAATGCCTGGCCGCTGTCAATGGTCTTGGCGAGGTCTGATCCCACCACGAGATCAATGGTCTCACCGCCTGCGTCGTAACCGGCGTCGGTGTTATTCAGGGTGGTTGGAATTATCGTAATATCATATGTGCCAGAGGCTTCACCGGATTTCAGAGAAACCGTAAGCGTAAAAAGCGTAGTCACACCCCCGCTGTCAGCCGGCAGAACCCTGGCTGCGGAAATGTGATGACTGACGGTGGCGCCGTCATCTTCCGTATTTGTGATCAGGGGCTGATCATAGGGAATGCTGTCGACAGTAGGCGGTATCGTGACAGTTACGGGATCCCCGTTGTCATCAAGCACCGGATCGCCTGTATCGGGATCCACGACCGGAAAAGTATATGTGCTATCTTCGGAGTTGTATGTAGGTGTCCCGGTCGTGTTGAGTGCATTAAGCTGGTTATAAAAGGTATCGAAGAATGTGCTGTCCACGGTAACGGAAAGCGATGAACTGTATTGAAGCGTAAACGCGGCGCCTGCGATTGTCGCGGGGTTATCAACGGTAATCGGGATGCTCAATGTCTGGTCAACGTTTCCCGAAGCGCTTCCCACAGTAAGGCTTGCCGTGGAAGCGGCAAAACCCGAGCCCGAAAAAAGCGTGAAAACAGCCAGGCACGCCGTAAAGAATAAAACATTCCTTGATTTTATTCGCATATCGTTCTCCTAATAAAAATATCATTTAAAGCAGCAGGAGATAAAAAACACCTGCAATGGTCGGCAACTCTTCATGACCGGGCATATCAGACGCCGGTCATGACAATGCAAAAACATTTCCGATCATGCGGGCAGACAGGGAGGGCGAAGTTCAGGCGGATAAAAGACTTTAAGGCTATCGGGCGGATTGGGCACAATCAATGATCCGGAACATAGACGCGGCGTCCATGCCGGCAACGGGGGAAGATACGCCTGATTGCCCGTGGATGAAAAATTCGTGCCACGATCTTTTTTTATAATGTGTTTAAATCCTGCCACCACCCGCGCGGCAGTGTAGAAATTATGAAATCTCATGACAAAGTCACCGGATACGGTTGC
The DNA here is from genome assembly GCA_013151835.1 of Deltaproteobacteria bacterium. Lineage (GTDB taxonomy): Bacteria > Desulfobacterota > Desulfobacteria > Desulfobacterales > Desulfosalsimonadaceae > JAADHK01. Next base: position 46,293 of record JAADHK010000019.1, on the reverse strand, counting down.
CGTGTCCATTATGTTTCGCGCGCAAAGAACAAGATCCTGCAGGTTAACCGATTGGTCATGGTTCACATCTGCGGGGTTTAACCCGGGAAATGACGATGCCGCAACGGCTGCAACAAGCAGAAACAGACAGATATGATGGAAAATAGTTTTCATCTGTTATCCGGCCAAAAAGCCTGATAGAAAATTACAGGGTTTGTTATGGAAAGTATACATTCTATTTTTTGGAATATTATATTTTTTTAAATGGGTAGTCAAATAAAAAAACATGCGGAAAGCCCGATATTTTGCGCAGTCACTCTATGAATTTTTCTCTGATTGAAGCCGCTTTAAGCCTTTGGTCACCCATAAAATTAAGGGGCTACATTGTCAACAAAAGTTATCTTATTGAAGATCTCTGCGCTCGCAACTGACCTGATCACGATTAAAAAAAGAATCCGGACCTCGGCATAATCCATCATCCTTTTCCTGGCATCGCCATCTTTTTTTCACTGTCCACGCGCGTGGACAGTGAAAAATCATTGCCGGCTCCACACCCGGTTTTTCCCTGCACCGCCTCATAAAACCGCCCATTCCTTATCAGGGAGTTTTTTTCGACATACTGACATAACCTGAAAATGAAGATTTGAGATCAGGAGGCAGGATATCAGAAAAGAGTATTGACAATTATTTTAGTGGAGTCTGGCCTGATAAAGCAGAACGACATTCAAGACTATAAAACAGGAAAAAATCAGATGAAAGTTTTTACCGCCGTTATTGAAAAATGCCCTGATACCGGTTTTTATGTCGGGTATGTCCCGGGGTTTACAGGGGCGCACTCACAAGCAGAAACCCTGGATGAATTGAGCCGGAACCTCGAAGAAGTTATCCAGATGCTGCTTGAGGATG
>JAADHK010000019.1:1878-45389 GCA_013151835.1 Deltaproteobacteria bacterium | reverse complement strand
TGGAGAGCCAGAAATTAAAGCGGAATTTGTCGGCACCCAGACTGTAATGGTGGCATAATGATGGGATCGATCCCGGTGCTTAGACCAAAAGAGATTGTTTCAATCCTTAAAAAGTTCGGTTTCTATGAAGTGCGGCAAAGAGGTTCACATAAACAATTTACGAGATCATCAAATTTTGCTTCAACTCTCTTATTCCAACAGTTGTCATTTTAAACCCTCATAAAAACTACAAAATGTGACTATAGGTTTTTTAATCTCATCGCAATCCGGCTGTTTTTTGAAGGATAAATAAGGCGTCCGCAGTCCCGATCTTATCCATCTCTCCTGCATTTTTTTCAGGCAAATACACACCGGCCACGGCAATGCCCGATGAAATTTTTAGAGCCAATATTGCATCGGACAAATCGAGTTCACAATCGCCATTAATATCCCCCATTGTCTTAACTTGAATGTTTAATGAAAAAAAACCGTCAGCCACCCATTGAGGCGGAATTGATGAAGGCTGTGTGCTGCCCCCCAGATCACCGGAAAAAAGGCATATTGCATTGCCATTATACTCTATCCGGCTCGATTGATCCCAAATGCTCACACCGAGAGCAATACCGTTATATATCCCTTCGCCCTCGTAAACATGAAGCAGGTATTGACCGGGCTTCGATAAAACAACAACTCCTTTTATCTCTCCTGCAGGGCTAAGAAATGCTATTTCATCTCCGATTTGAGCTTCCGTTGAATCTATATCCAGGTATCCGGCGTAATCACACCATGTATTTGCAGAAGCCGGGGCTGGGAAATGGGATGTGCCGGCCCATGCATTGATACAAGTGACTATCAGGACAACCATGGAGGTGCACAAAATTTTATTCACATCAGATATCATGAAGAATGCCGTTCAATTCGTAAGTTCAGTTCATATATCGAGCAAAACCCGCTCATATTGATGCCTGCCGGAATCGTAAATTCCGCACTCGCCCGATGATGGGGAACCGACAACAATAATGTAGCGATTTTCCGGCACAAAGGGAACAATTCTTTTTGCAATCGACGCCTGGCGGGTCACAACGCCCGCATGCCACACAAAGAGGGCCGGGAGGTGGGAATGACCGCAGAAGATAACCCGGTGCGGGCTTTCGGAAAAAATGTCGGCAGCCCGCAAAACCGTCCCATCGTCTATGGGCTCGTAAAAAGATCGAATGTTATCATAGGGGAGCGAGTGGGCAAAACATATTCCATCAATATTGCGAATAACCGGGGTGGAACGTAAAAAGGCCAAAACCGTTTCCCGCGACCGGTTCGGCAGATCAAGGCTGTTGCTTTTCAGGCGATTTAATATCTGAAAATCATTGTTCCCCATGACGGCAGCCACATTTTCCCGGATCAGCATGGCAATGATATCCTCAAGCCGGCCGGTGCGAACCGAATCGCAGAAATCACCCAGATGGATCAAAGCATCTGCTCCGGCCTTTTTCAAGGCCACAATGGAGACCTCAAGATCGGCCACGCTTCCATGGGTATCGGCCATCAGTCCGATACGGGACGCTTTTTGCAATGTTTCATTCAATCGTCTGACCTGTTTTTATTGTGACCCAGCAGTGTCCGGTTTGGTTCTTGCGGGCTATTATTTTTATTGTACTGCCCTCGTAGGGGCGGCCTTCAGGCCGCCTTTAACTGGAAGGCTACGCCTTCCGCTACGTGGGCCGTGCGAACATTTTATTTTGTGCTATTTTTTTAAAGGCCATAATCAAACCTTTTCCGGATAGAAAGGTTCAAACGTATCCAGCAAGCAAGAAACAAACAGGACAGAGCTGATTGTGACCCGCATCATCCTTGACATCAGGCGGCGAGTATTGCATCTATGCATATAAACCGCAAACTCAAACACGCACACAGGGAATCTATCAATGAACAAAAAGCCCCAAAAACACGACTGGATATGGGTGGTCGTTGAAAACACCGGCACAGAGGAACGGTTTGTCGGGCTTCACGATGAAACGGATGATCTGCCCTACATTCCGGCATTTACATCAAAAGAGGACGCTGCCGACTGCCTGATTCACATGCCGACCCAACGGGGGAATAAATACGAGGTCCAGGCTGTTATGTTTGAAGACCTGGAAAAAGATGCGGCGGAAGGCGGATTTCAAATAGTGCTTGCCGACGGTGAAGGAAAAATTGTTTCGCGCATACACACATGACACGCCGGGCAAGCCCCTGCTGAGCAATAGAATCAATCCGGAAGAGCGTCATAGAAAAAGCGCATGGCGTCCGAGCGTGAAATAATACCCGCCAACCGGCCGTTATCCATAACCGGAAGCCGGCCGATATCGTGTTTAACCATCATTCTTGCGGCGTGTATGGGACTTTTTTCAGGTGTTATGGTAACGGGATGCATATTCATAAAGGCCTTTACCGGCGATTCAAGCTGGGATTCCTTTCGTATTTTCTTGAAATCCCGCCTTGATATTATGCCCACAAGCTTTTCGCCATCCACCACGGGCAGGCCGGTGCACCCCTTTTCCTTCAGGATTTGTGCGACATTTCCCATGGATGTTTTCTGGGATACAAAGAAAACCGGGGATGACATGATATCCTCCACGTGAACCGAGCTTTCCTGGTTACCCCGCAGCAGTTCCTCTATCCACTCTCTGACGGCATCCTGATTTACGGCTTTAAGCATTGCCGAACCCGCTCCGTCGTTCCCTCCGCCCCCCATGCTCCGGACAATGGAGCCGACATTGATTTCAGGCACATTGCTCCGCCCTATGACAATGCACTTGTCCCCGCCGCTTAAGACGAAAATCCCGAAGGCGACGTCCACATTAACAATCTCGCGGTACATGTGCACCACCAGCGAAAGGCTGGATACATGTCCGTGGATTTCGACACAATTGACGCTCACGCTGTAATTGTTGATCCGCTTCCGCTCAGCGGTTTTAAGCATTGTAAAGAGGACATCCTTTTGCTGCTGTCCATATGCCGGTTGGAGAAATGTACGCAGGATATTCAGGTCGGCCTTGTTTTCGATCAGATATCCGGCGGTATATGCATCATCCGCCGTTGTTGAGGTAAAACTCAGACTCCCCGTATCCTCGTACAGCCCGCAGAGAAAAAGCGTGGCCTGGATGGGTGAGATGCTTTTATTCTCCTTTCTCAGCGCCCTGGTCATTATGGTTATGTTTGCGCCGGTCTTTTCGCGGCATTCCCAGGATGTAGCAATGTCGGACTCATTTTCATGGTGGTCCCAGATAAAGACTTCAAGGCCTTTGGTTTCCTTAAGGAGATTGCCCTTTTCCAGCCTGTCCCACCGGTTGGTGTCCACGATTATAAGGCGTTTGATCAGGGAAAAATCAATGTCCTTCACAGTTTTCATGTCAAAGACATCCTTGTGGAGTGACAGAAAGGCCTTGACGTTGGGATTAAGGGTTCCGGGCAGAACGGGCACGGCGGCGGGATAGAGTATGGTGGCGGCCACAACCGATGCAAGGGCGTCAAAATCGGTCCCACGATGCGTTGTTATCATCTGCATGATTATTGCGGCCTTACCAGATACCTCATGGCATCCGGATTTCCCTTTTGTGCAGCGGCTTTCATGTCGATCATGGCCTTATCCCTTTGCCCGGAAAGGAGATAAATCCAGGCCCGGCCGTAAAGGAAGCGTCCGTTTTCAGGCGATTTGCTTAATGCAGTGTTCATGTGTTTCAAGGCCTTGTCATAATCGCGCAGAGCCCCGTATGAAACCCCGAGTTTAAATTCCGCCTCAACGGCCTGGGGATCGAGTTTAAGCGCTTTTTTAAATGACTTTACAGCCGCGTTTTCATTTCCATATGACGAATAGAGTGAACCCTTGTTTATCCAGTACTCTGGTTCTCCAGGGGTCAGTTCATGTTTCTTTTCCGTTTTCGCGATTTTTGGCCGGGACCGGGACCGCGATTGCTCCCCGGCAGAGGGGGTCTGCTGTTTTTGGCCTTTCATGGCTGATGCCGCAAGTGTCTTGATATCGGCAATCCTTGTTTTATATTCAATTACCAGCTCACCGTCCCTGATATCCACGGTCATGATGAGTTCTCCGGCCCCGGATCGGCCCGGATTTCCGGCCCCTCCGGGTGAAATCAAATCCGTGGCACGCATCCTGGCTTCAAAGAACGGCCCCGTGGCCGGTCCCGATTTAAGGTCTTTTGCAGCGGCAATTAATTCGCCCAGTCTGCGATCATCCGACGCAGCAAGCAGAAGGCCGTCCAAAACCGTCATGCGAATGGAAAAGAATTTTTTTTCGGCTTTTGCCCCAGGGGCGGACATGACGGGGAGCCATCCTTTTACGCCCAATGTACGATGTCCTGAAACCCTGGATTCGGCGGCCTTGGTAAAATTCGGCGCAAACCGCTCCCCGGGCAATGCACCTTTTGAAGCCGCTGCCATGTTTTTACCGTAATCCATGAGCCAGGGGATATATACTGATTGTAGAAAATCGGGCTTCCGTTTCTCCTTATCATCGAATACGGCTGCAACCGACATCTCAATGCCTGCATCCTTATTTATTCGCATCCCGCCGACAGTCTCACCGGTAAAATATTTCATTATCTTCCCGGTTTCAGCTGGATTGATCCCTATGGACTTGTAAAATCCTCCCAGGGAATCGTTTAAAAAACCGATAATATCCTTGTTTGAAAACGGATGCACGGAAAACCGTATGGGATAGTTGCCTGGCAGCGAGAGGTTTACGAGCCGAGATTCTCCGGGAGCGCCTTTTTTTGTCAGAATGCCGTTTAAACGCGATCCTTCACCGCCTTTTACGCTCATAAAAAAAGAAGCTTCAGATTTATTGATATCAATCCCTACTGCAAGGCGTTTTACCTGTTTGCCGAGATCGACAAGCCCGGAAACCATTTTTCGCGCCTGGTCCGGAGTAATTGAAGGGGATGATCCGGGCCTTCCGGCCATTATTTTTTTTTCAACTTCACCGGCCCATTTTTCCACAATGGGATCCGCATTTTTCAGGATATGGGAAAGGGATATCTCCATGGAAAGAAAACGCCCGGACGTGGCCATGGATTCTTTTGCCAGGGCCGACTCAAGGGCTTCGGACAGTGGCTTCGGGTTTCCCGGCGGGAGGGATATGAGATAATACGAGCCACCGGCTTTTGCATGATAGGCTGATGCAAACCCTGCATTTTCCGAGGCAAACGGGACAAGCGCACCCATTACGGGCTGTGCTTCAGGGTGTTCGGGATCAAACCAGGCCCCTAAAACAATGTCTTTTGAGGAATCAATCCACGCGGTCCCCTGGAGCATACCGCCGAGCAGGAGAGACGGGGATACCTGTGATCCCGTAGCGCCTGCAATGTCGTCAACAACCTTCAGCGCCGGGATAAGGCCGTGAATGCGAAGGACCAGGTCGGGCCGGGACTGATCAGCCGCCTCGGGTGTTGCAAAAGCGCCGCCTGCCATAAAAAATTGAATGAAAAGAATCAGGATCGAAAGAAGGGAACGGGTCAAGGTTTTCATCATTATCTCCCTGGCTCTAAGGGTTGGGGGCAATCACATTAGTAAGAAATCGGTCCGGGGCGAAACCGCCCGCTAAGTCCGCAATGTTTTTTTGCACTTACATCAAGCATGCGTGCAAGTCCGCCGTGAACGGCAGGCGAAAAGCCCATGGTTTTTTCCCACACCTCTTCGTCTTCCATGCAAAAATATACACAAACATCGGGCGCCCTCTTCCGTATGCGATCAATGACGCTCCGGTAAAGGCGCATGCGCAGGGGCTTGAAATATCTCATTTTAGAGTCAATGCCACGGACAAATTCATTATAAACAATCCGGGAAGCAGGGAATCTTCTTTCAAGTATCGGTTTCAATAAAGGCATGAACCTGAAAGCGCCCATGCTTATCCATACGATCTCATCGGCGGGGATATTGTCGAAGATAAAATCCACAACAAATATATACTCATCCTCGCATCCGTCATATATTAACATGGGATCGAAATGAAATGCAACCGGGTATCCTGAAGACACACAGGTTTTTGCGGTCAATATCCGGTTTTCAAGGCTTGTGGTCCCACGCTCTTGATCGTGTATCACTCGCCCGGTATTTACGGACCAGGCCATTATGGTTTTCCGGTTATGTTCAAGGTCAAGAAGATTTTTTATGGCCGTTGTCTTTGATTTTAATTCAAGGACGCAGGATGACTGGGAGGCAAAAAGCGGCACCAGGGTTTTTGAAAGCGGATAAAAAGATTCCCAGATCAGGGAGTCGGTATATTCTCCGGTGCCTATCCTCATGATTTGCCTGTCTTCAAACGCCAGGGCCAACGCTTTTTTCATCTCCCCGTGATTGACGAAAAACTGAAGAACGGGCGGATGAAAATAAGCCTGAAGTATGCAATATGAACAGTCCATGACACAATAGGTGCCGATATGAAGTATCCGGTATCCGCAGCAGGTGTAATGGGATGTGCCCGGGCAGTCCTTTATGAATGTCCCGCTGTTTTTCGTGAGAAACAGCACTTTTTTTCCTGCGGCCTCGGGGTCCGGGGATTCCGACACCGCACGGTAAACAGGCCCGGGTCCGTCCACCAGGCTGGGCAAAATTCCGATTTTTTTTGATATGGCCTCAGCTACCGGGCTGCCGGCCACGCTCGAATCGACAAATAACCGTTTAATCCCGTAATTCACGTTTAAATATCTCCAGCAGCGCCGGGTGGGAAGATATCTCCTGCATCAAACAGCCATGATTCTCCATGTCGGACGCAGACTTTATTTCCAGTTCAAGCCTGTACCGGGTATCCTCAAAACCTTCCGGAAAAACAAACCGCACTCCGGGGGGCAGCTCCAGGCGGGACAATGATTCGGCAAACTGATCTTCCATTGCGCAAAGAGAAGGGAAACAAAGCCTGCGCAAGGCTTTTCGCAAGTGCTGAAGCATTGCCTTCCGGTCTGCTTCACCGCTGTTTAGAATCCCTGAGACGTCCGGCAATTCAAGGACCGACGAGACTGGAATCCCCTTTTGCGCGGCGAATTCCTTTAAGCGGGAAAGGATTTCCTTCTGCAGGTTTGTACCTGGACGGAGCCGCTCAATCAATCCGCAGATCATGTGAACGGAATGTAAATCCATTCCTTCCAGGGACAATGCTGCGGCAAGCGGCATCAAACCCCGGCCTACAACAGCCTGAAGCTCTTGGGGCAGCTTAAGCAGCCTTTCATACTTGCTTACCAGTCCGGGGGAAAGGTTCAGCCCTATATCTTCAAGCATGGCGCACAGAAAAATCTTGTCCGGCACAAAAACGGAAAGTTTGCGCACGGCATTGGCCTGTTCGAGGAGATTCAGACTCCGGGAGGAAACATTGTCGGCAATGGAAAAAAGAAGGCAGTCCTTCGGAGATGTATCTCCTGACAGAACAAAACAGTCTATCTTGCTCCAGCCCATGGCGGAAACGGCCTTTATCCTGTTAAAGCCTGAAACGACAATATAAGAAGCAGTTGTTTTCTGAAGAACGGCCTGAAGGACCGGGGGATGCAAAAGACCGACAAGCGATATGGACCGGCCCAGGGATTTATCCGGCAACGCGGTCGTGATACGGTAGCGGTCATCGCCAATATCTATTGATGACGGATCAAGATGGGTCGAGTCAAATCTCATCCGTTTTGCCGGTAAGCGCCGATTGGGCCTCGAGATATTTTAAACGGGTGTTTTCAATTACCTCGGGGGGGAGCGACGGGGCCGGAGGCCGCTTTTCCCATTCCAGACTATCGAGATAATCCCTGAGATACTGTTTATCATAGCTTTTCTGCGGGCCGCCCGGATGATAATCGGATTTGGGCCAGAACCGGGAAGAGTCAGGGGTCAGCACTTCGTCGATAAGTATCAGTTGCTCATCGACAAAACCAAACTCGAATTTTGTGTCGGCGATTATAATGCCTTTTTGTGCAGCCAGTCGCGCTCCCTTATCGTAAATGGCAAGGCTCAGTTTCCTGACCTTTTCAGCAAGCTCCCTGCCGATAATATCGGCGGCCGCCTCAAACGTGATGTTAATGTCATGGTCGCCCAGTTCCGCCTTGGTGGAAGGAGTAAATATCGGTTCGGAAAGCCGGTCCGACTCCAAGAGCCCTTCCGGGAGCGTAATTCCGCAGACCTTTCCGGAATCAAGATATGATTTCCAGCCCGAGCCCGAAATATAGCCGCGCACTACACATTCAATGGGGAGGGGCTGTGCCTTTTTGACTACCATGCTCCTGCCGGCAAGGATTTCAGCATAAGGAAGACACGCTTCCGGATATTGGGACACGTCGCTTGTGACAAGGTGGTTGGGTACCAGATTCTCCATTACGTCAAACCAGAAAAGGGAAATTGCCGTAAGTATCTTTCCCTTGCCGGGGATGGGTTCCGCCATTATGACGTCAAAGGCTGAAATCCGGTCTGTTGCAACAATCAGGATAGTGTCGCCAAGGTCATAGATGTCGCGGACTTTTCCCTGCTTAAGGAGGGGAATGCCTGAAAATCGAGTTTCATGCAATGGTTTAAGCATATGAATTGTATCCGATCAGAATGTTAATAAATGAGGGTATATGCAGGCCGGTGATTCATCGTTGGGCACCGGATGAGATGGTTGGCAAACAGACGTCAGGTCGGCATGAAAAATAATTATCCATACTGCTTGTCAAAGGCCTCGATAAAGCGATTTAAAGCTTCCAAGGCTTCCGGGCTATTGACTTCCCCGAACGCAATTCCGGATTCAAACCTTCCTTCGATCTCGCCCCGGTTGCAATAAACAACCTCCCCCTTGATATCAACGACATTATCCTCAATCCCGAGTGAGAGCATGAGAAGATACTTGGTTTCAATCGGTTCATGGGTTTCAAGCATTATGCCCGACTCACTGATATTCAAAGTCCTGCCCATCCCCTGTTTCCATTCTTTCCCATCCGAATCTATACAAACATAGGAGAGCAGGTTGAGAGAGTCGTAGCGGGTGGCCCTTCTTTTGTTGTTTTTTTCCATACTAGTCGGCTCCTTGTTATCCCTTTGTTGCAGCTAATCCGGACCAGTAAGCAGGCCCTTTTAAGCTTATATAATATTGCAATCTTATATTCAACGGTTTTATGAACCCTGAAAGAATTAAATTGCCTGCGGATGTTAATCAGGCTTTTTCTTTACAAGGTCCAGAATGCGGCCGGTCGTGACCGAGACACCCGCCATCAGGTTGTTGACCATATTTTTAAATGTATTTGAAAGCTTATCAAACTCTTTACGCACCTCCGAAAGGTCAAACTCTTCGCCCTCGAAATCTTCTGAAACAAAGGCCATTGCCGAATAGGGTTCATGGGGGGTATTTAAAAACTCGATATTACCGATAAAATCACCGGGTCCCAACGTGCAGAGCGGAAGGAATGCGTTGTCCGCTTCCCTGAAAATACGCGCTTCTCCCGCAATTATCTTAAATACGGTTTCTTCGTTTACCTCGGGTGCGATATGAAGTTTCATGTTTCCAGGCTTATCCGCTAAAACATCCTGCTTAAGGATAACTCCCGCACAAAGGTTGGTAACCTGCTTCATACGCTTGTCCATTGAGATCAGGAGGTTCTGCAGGTTGTCGGATAGATTCGTATATTCATGGGCAATAAGTTCCGAATCGAGAACACCGAGGACGACATTACCCTCCGCCTCGACCGTTGCGCTCCGGATGTTTCCCTGGCGAAGGAAAGATATAATACTTCCGATAAATGCTCCGTCAGAAAGCTTGACAATGGGCGCCGTTCCCTCGGGCATTATGCGGATTATTTTCACGGTCCCGCTCAAAATGACCCAGAACCAGTTGCCGAACCGGTCCTGCGCGACAATCTCGGTCCCGTCGGCGAATTCCTCTTCATCAACCACATAAACATAATCTATAAGCGGGCCTTTGATGACGGGAAGACCGGAGCCGTCGGAAGCCGTAGCAGGAGGCGGTGCATTTCCACTCTCGGGCCCCAGTCGCTTGATCAATCCGTCATCAAGCATGCGGAGGCCGTCCAGGATGATTTCCATCCTCCCTTTTTTTATGAGCCTGTCGCAGGTAACCGGTTCATTCAGAAATTCAAATTCAGCCTCATTCCACCCAAAAAAAGTATTCAGCGCCTCTATCCCCACCAGGGAATTAAATTCCGCGTTAACGGGATTGCCGTCTTTTATGAAAACAAGGCCGGGTGAGTCCGCAAAAGGACTGACGAGCTTAAGCACACCGGTGCTGTTGTTCCCGCCCAGTTGCTGGAGCAATTCCCCTAGTCCCACAAAAGCCAGGCTGCCACGTAAAACGACATTGGATGTCATTGGTTTCCTATTGCGCCCATTTGAATTCTTTCTGAAGATGCTGCAATGTGAGCTTCATGCACTTTGTCAAAGTCGCCCCGACACCGTCTCCGGATAGGGCGCTTGCTTCAAATGTCGGGGCTTTCAACTGACGGTTCAGTTCTTTATTCATTTGGTCGGTCGACATGAGCGGGAAGCCTTTGCTTGCAAGATCCCGCTTATTAAATTGCAGCACAAGGGGTATCTTTAAAATACTTATCCCCGTTTCTTTTAGGTTTCCATGGAGGTCCTTTAAAGAAATCATATTCTTCTCACGCCTGACCTTCAACGAATCCGCTACAAAAATGATGGCATCCGCCCCTTTCAGCACTAGTTTACGGGTGGAACGGTACTGCACCTGGCCCGGAACCGTATAGAGCTGGACCTTGACATCGCAACCCTTTATTTTCCCGAGTCCAAGTGGAAGAAAATCAAAAAAGAGCGTGCGGTCACCATCAGTATCAATGGAAATCATTTCACCTGTTACCTGGCGCTTGAATGCCTTGTGAATATACTCCAGATTGGTTGTCTTGCCGCACCTTCCGGGTCCGTAGTAGACGATTTTACATTCGATTTCCCGGTTTTTCAGATTAATTACGGCCATAAATTATTACCCCGCGACTTTATTCATCCAAATCGGCCTGCATTCAGATTCAGCAAACATTTTCAATTATCTATCCGGTCAGAATCCGGATGATTTTCACGCTCAGGCTGTAATCACCTTTTTTAGGGCCGGACTTTATTCCGGTCATATCAGAAACATATCCGGTGCCGGAAAAAATTGCAACCGGCGAGTAAAATACGATGTCGTTCATCATATCTCCGGTTTTTATTCCTTCTATGACGCCTTTTTCTTTTTTGGATACAATCACATTAAGCACACATCCGGACTGGTAATTAACGTCAAGCTCTATTTCCTCACCTTTTTGAGCGCCCTTGGCGAGTTTGAAACGGATGGAGTTGATATCCAGAATGTCATCTTCATCGACTTCCGAATCAGGTTCGGGCAACGGGCCTGCCTGCAAACCGGAAACATCCTTCTTAACACCCGCCTTATCCAGCAATGCCTGAAGGCGGGAACGAATTTTATCCAGCTCCCCGGACGTAAAGGCAGTGTCGGAAAGCCACTCCTTAAAACGGGAAATCGCCGCATCAGGGCCGGAATCATCCATAAGACAATCAAGGATATGCCCGGCTGCGTCGAGCCGGAAAGGGTCAAAGGCAAGAAGGGTAGTAAATTCCTTTATCGCCTTGTCGTACTGGCCAAAGCCTTTTAGCGAAATGGCTCCTCCAAGAGCGGCCGAACCTTTGGTTTTGGGATCCCCGGCCTCAAACATCCCTTTCATAAGTTCCCGGGCTTTATCAGAAACCCTTGGGGCTTTTTTGGGCTTTCTGAAATTTTTAATCTCAGCGGAAATCGCCTTCTTTTTCACCGCAATCTTGGATAAAATTTTATCCCGGTTTTTAAGTTTGGGGGCCTTTTGTATGAATTTTTCAATCGATTTAAATTTCTCAAGCGCCTCGTTTAAAAGGCCCTGACCCCGGTAGAGTTCCGCCTCCTGCAAAAGGGCTTTTATTTTTTCACCAAACGTCATTGAAACAGCCTCTATAATGAATACAATATTTGTTAGCCGGATAATAGGTTCTTATTCGTGATCTGAGCTTAAAAACAGTCAATATCTAATATTGACTATTATCTCAAGGTATTTTTTGGCAAAAAAGCAATCCATTGCTCAATCATCCTCTTTTTTATTGACTCCTGGAAGATAATAACGGACTCATAAAGAAAGTCAACGGCTTTGCAAGCCCGCATAGGCGCGCTCCTAAAGGTTCAAATTCGCCGGCGGTACCGTTGTCGGATTAGCTGCGCGTAATCCGACATAAACCACTAACAATAATGCATCGGGAGTTATCCATGGATAGAAAAGTAACAGTTGTCGGAGCTGGAAATGTCGGCGCGACCACGGCCCAAAGACTGATTGAAAAACAAATCTGCGATGTTGTGCTAATCGATATTGCTGAAGGACTTCCCCAGGGAAAGGCCCTCGACCTTGCCGAAGCGGCGCCTGTTGAAAAACACGACGCGTCCGTTACCGGCAGCAACACCTATGATGATGCCGCCGGCTCGGACATCGTGATAATAACAGCGGGAATCCCTAGAAAGCCTGGAATGAGCCGCGATGATCTCTTGAAGACCAATGCATCAATCATGAAAGGGGTATGCACACAGATTGCCGTACATGCTCCGGAGGCAAAGGTTATTGTTGTAAGCAACCCGCTTGACGCGATGTGTCATGTAGCCTGCGAGACCACGGGCTTTCCCAGGCAAAGGGTCATGGGCATGGCGGGCGTCCTCGATTCAGCCCGTTTCAGGCGCTTTATCGCAGATGAACTGAATGTGTCCGTGGAAAACACCCACGCATTTGTCCTTGGCGGGCACGGTGACACCATGGTGCCTCTGCCCCGGTTTTCAACGGTCTCCGGGATTCCTATCACGGAATTGCTGTCATCGGACCGCATAGAAGCGCTTGTGGACCGGACCCGCAAGGGAGGGGCCGAGATCGTGGGGCTTCTTAAAACCGGGAGCGCCTTTTATGCTCCTGCGTCCGCTGCGGCTGAAATGGCGGAGGCTATTATAAAAGACAAAAAAAAGATCCTGCCATGCGCGGCCCTGCTTAAGGGCGAATACGGAATAGAAGATCTTTTTATCGGCGTACCGGTCAAACTGGGTGCGGGCGGAGTTGAGGAAATAATCGAGATACGGCTGAAAGATGACGAGGCTGCGGCATTAAACCGGTCAGCCGATGCAGTACGGGGGCTTGTGGAACAACTCAAACGGCTTGGATGACGAACTCGTAACGAATAATATAGTGGCTTATGTCGGATTACGCTTCGCTAATCCGACCTACGGAAGATATCGTCACCTCAAAGGCAATCCTTAGGGTTCACGGAAAAATAAATTTACATTTTTCAGGAGTCGAAGCACCGAGCAACACCGCCAGGCCGGATACATCGGCTTATTAAAATGTGAAGTTATTCTTGAGTGAGCCCTTAGTAGGGCGGATTAGCGAAGCGTAATCCGACAATAGAATGGCTTTCTCCGAGTCCTCAGCATGAATATTTATTATTCAACATTCATTATTCAATGTTGGACGTTGGACGTTCGATGTTCGATGTTCATCTTTTAAAACAGTCTCAAACGCCTGAATCACTGCCCGAGCCGCTTCCCGATTCATTGACGGAAGCGAGGCAAGGCCGTTGATCCCGGCGGCCGTTATCTGTTTTGGCCCGAAAAAGACCTTCATGATAGAGGCTTTTCTTTTAGGCCCGATCCCGGGGATGTTATCAAGCATGGACCCGAGCGCCCTGCCGCGTCTCCGGGTCCTGTGGAAGGTAATCGCAAAGCGATGTGCCTCGTCACGGATTTTTTGCAGAAAAAAAAGGGCATGCCGGTCTTTTAAAAAATTAACCGGATTGGCCCGGCCGTAAATAAAAATCTTGTCGTCTTCCTCACCCTTTTTTTCATCTTTTTTCGCAATCCCTATTACGGCAAACTTTCCATCAAGATCCAGCCCGCGCAAAACCGATACGGCGATATTGAGCTGTCCTTTTCCACCGTCCACCATCAGAAGATCAGGCAGAGGCGCATTTCCGCCTTTTTTAAACCTGCGGGTAAGGACCTCGCGCATGGCCGCGTAATCATCCTGCCCTGAAACCGTTTTCAGGATATACCGCCTGTAATCTTTTTTTTTCTCTTTTCCATTTTCAAAAACAACCAGCCCGGAAACCATATCCTGGCCCTGGATTCCTGAATTATCAACGCATTCGATTCTATTGGGCAATCTCTTCAGATTGAGCCGATGGAGTAATGCGGAAAAAATCCTGTTAATCCCGGCGGATTCCTCCATATGCCGGGACAGCCGGTTTTTTGCATTTTCAACCGCCATGGATACCAGGCGCACCTTGTCGCCGCGCCGGGGCACAATCAGCCTGACCTTGCGGCCCCTGCGCAATGAAAGCCACTCTGCGCACAGGTCCCGATCTTCCATCTCCAAAGCGATAAGTATTTCCGAAGGAATATAATCGGAAATGGCATAATAATGACGTACAAAGGCCGACAGGATTTCGCCGTCTTCGGCAAAGGAAGCGTCAAACGTAAAATCAAGATTACCCGAGAGGCAACCGTTGCGAACAATCATGATCATTGCAATAGTTGCCGCCTTGTTCCGGGCAAGGGCGATCACGTCCCTGTCTGAAAAATCATTTGTAACAATCACCTGCTTTTCTATTGTTTTTCTGAGCGCAAACATCTTGTCCCTGAGAGCCGCCGCATCCTCGAAATCCTCTTTTTCCGCGGCGGTATTCATTTCCAGCTCTATTTTTTTTACCAGGTCCGAGGTGTGGCCGTTTAAAAACATTCTGACCTCTTCCACGATTTTTTTATAATCATCGGGATCGATATTCCTACAGCACGGGCCAAGACAGGCCCCGATCTGGTAATTGAGGCAGGGCCGGCTTCTCTGTTTCATGCGTGCCGAACGGCACTTCCGGAGCTTGAAAGTCCTGCCGATGATTTTAAGGGTCTGCCGGACGGCGCCCGCGGACGCATAGGGACCGAAATAGAGTGCGCCGTCGTTTTTGATCCGCCGCACAACCGAAATGCGGGGATAATCGTCCGAAAGATCGATTCTAAGCGATGGGTATCGCTTATCGTCCTTCAGGATAACATTATATTTGGGTTTGTATTTTTTAATGAGGTTTGATTCGAGAATAAGGGCTTCGTTCTCGGTGGCCGTGACCAGGGTATCGAAATCAAAGATATGAGTGACAAGAATCCCGGTCTTGGGAGTATGGCGGGAGGTGTTTGAAAAATAAGAGGCGAGTCTTTTTTTGAGCGATGCGGCTTTACCGACGTAAATTACGCTTCCCCGGCAATCGCGCATGATATATACGCCGGGGCCGGGCGGTGCGTTACGGCTCTTTTCCCGGAGGCTCGCGTACAAGGTTTCATCAGGATTAATCATTATTATAACACCATCGTCAAAACCACTTTACCTGTCGCCCGGGCTTTTTTGTTTTATAAGCTATAAACCGGCAGAGCGAAGCGATTCCATTATTCGATGTTCAACGTTCGATGTTGGACGTTCAATCACCTGCCCCGTATTAACCTTCAAACTCAAAAACCATCAATTCCTTAAGCGCTCTGACCCGGTCACGCAGCTTCGCGGCCGTCTCGAACTCAAGATCCCTTGCGGCGGAGTGCATTTTTTCCTCGAGTTCACGTATCTGCTTTTCTATATTTTCCCCGGAGGTGTAAACGCCGAGCGATTCGGATATGACAGAGACTCCTTCTCCGGCTGCTTCGGCTCCATGTTCGGCCCCAAAGGCGGCGTCACATGCCTTTTGTATTCCGACCGGTGTGATTTTGTGTTTTTCGTTATAAGCCTGTTGAATTTTCCGCCGCCTCGTTGTTTCACTGAGCGCCGTCTCCATGGCATTGGTCACCCGGTCGGCATACATAATGATCGTTCCGTGCAGGTTTCTGGCCGCACGTCCGAATGTCTGGATCAGGGAACGGGCGGAGCGCAGAAAGCCCTCCTTGTCCGCGTCCAGGATCGCCACAAGTGAAACCTCGGGTATATCAAGGCCCTCGCGCAGGAGATTTATGCCCACAAGAACGTCAAATTCACCCTGCCGGAGGTCTCGGATAATCTCGACCCGTTCCAGGGTTTTGATATCCGAATGAAGGTACCTGACGCGCACGCCCAGTTCCGCATAATATTCGGTCAGGTCTTCGGCCATGCGCTTTGTCAGGGTGGTCACAAGCACACGGCCTCCCGCGTCAATCCGCCCTCGTATCTCGGCGTAAAGATTATCCACCTGATTTGTTGCGGGCCGGACATCCACTTTGGGGTCAACAAGCCCGGTGGGCCGTACGATCTGCTCTACGATCGCACCCTCCGAGAGTCCGGTTTCATACTCGGACGGGGTCGCGGAAACGTATACCACCTGAGAGACCCTGGACTTGAATTCCTCAAACTGCAAGGGCCGGTTGTCAAGCGCCGAAGGCAGCCTGAAACCGTAATCCACCAGAGTTCTCTTCCTTGAATGGTCCCCTTTATACATGGCGCCGATCTGGGGCACACTGATATGACACTCATCTATGAACAGAAGAAAATCATCCGGGAAATAATCGAGAAGCGTGGGGGGTGGCTCGCCGGCTTTTCGGCCCGAGATATGGCGGGCATAATTTTCGATCCCGTTGCAATACCCGATCTCATGGATCATCTCCAGGTCGTAATTCGTCCGCTCCTCGATTCGCTGGGCCTCTATGAGCTTGTTTTCAGCACGGAAAAACGCGATACGCTCCTTTAACTCGACCTTTACATCCGCAAGTATCCGCCTCCGGGTCCGTTTCAAAGTCACATAATGACTTGCAGGATAGATGGTTATGCGTTTCAGAGACTTTTTCACCTCCCCGGTCAACGGATCAATCTCGAATATACCATCCACCTCGTCCCCGAAAAACTCGATGCGCACGGCAACATCATCCTCGTAGGCGGGGAAAAGCTCCACCCGGTCCCCACGCACCCGGAATACACCCCTGTGAAAATCAATATCATTGCGCAGATACTGAATTTCAACTAGTTGAGATAAAAATTTATCCCGGTTTATTTCCATGCCGAAAGCAATGTCAAGGCGCATTGCAAGGTAATCTTCCGGCGCTCCCAGCCCGAAGATGCACGACACGCTGGCCACCACCAGAACATCATCGCGGGAAAGGACGGATCGGGTAGCGGAGTGTCGCATCCGGTCTATCATCTCGTTGATGGAAGAGTCCTTCTGGATATAAGTGTCGGAAACCGGAAGATAGGCCTCGGGCTGGTAAAAATCGTAATAACTGACAAAATATTCGACCGCGTTTTCAGGGAAAAAAGTCCTGAACTCGGAATAGAGCTGGGCCGCCAGAGTCTTGTTGGGCGCGATTACAAGGGTCGGTTTCTGAACCTTCTCTATGATGTTGGCCATGGTAAAGGTCTTGCCCGAACCGGTAACGCCGAGCAGTACCTGATGATTCTTTCCCGAAAGAACTCCTTTTGACAGACATTCTATGGCCTGGGGCTGGTCGCCCTTGGGAGTCATGGGAGAGATAAGCTTGAATGTTTCAGTCATATGCGTATGGATATAAAATCCTTCATGGCTCAACCCGCCACCGGGTGCCTTCGGGGCGGTCTTCCAACACAATGCCGAGCGCCGCGAGTTCATCCCGTATCCTGTCGGCGCCCGAAAAGTCCTTTGCCTTTCTCGCATCTACACGTGCCTGGATTTGCGTCTCGATCCATGCAGGATCAATGTCCGTCTTTTCAGCCACCCCGGCCATGCGCCGTTGTTCCAGGTATTGTTCAGCCGGCTGTGACAATATCCCGAGGACTGATGTTATCTCCTTTATCTCCTTATGGAGCAGGGCGGCGGATGAAGCCCTGTTTTTGTTCACCGCATCTTTGGAGTCAAGGAGCCGGTTGGCCTGCCGGGCCGCGTCAAAGAGAATCCCGATCCCCATGGCGGTGTTAAAATCATCGTCCATGGCGGCATCAAACCTTGCCGCGAATCCATCAGTTTGCCGTTCTTCGCCTGCACATGCGGAAAGAGGGGCGGTTTCCAGGAATTCTTCGAGCCTTTGGACAACGGAATAAAGCTTGTCAAGGCCGGAAAGGGCATCCGTCAAGGCCTTTTCAGTGTAATCCACCGGCGAACGGTAGTGGTTAGACAAAAGAAAGAGCCGCAGGGCTTCACCGGGAAACCTTGCGACAATATCCTTTATCATGAGAAAATTTCCCAAAGACTTTGACATCTTCTCATGATCGATGTTCACAAATCCGTTATGAACCCAATACTTGACAAATAATTTGCCAAAGGCCGCCTCAGACTGTGCTATTTCGTTTTCATGATGGGGAAAGACAAGATCCTTGCCGCCGCCGTGAATATCAAAAGGCTGGCCAAGGAAATGTGCGCTCATGGCCGAGCATTCGATGTGCCACCCGGGTCTGCCTTTTCCCCAGGGGCTTTCCCACCAGGGTTCACCGGGCTTGGAGGCTTTCCACAATGCGAAATCAAAGGGATTACGTTTGCGTTCATCAACGGCTACGCGGGCGCCTGCCGCCATGTCCTCAAGTTTTCGTCCCGAAAGGCGGCCGTACTTTTCCCACGATTCCACTGAAAAGTATACGTCTCCCTCCACAACATAAGCATGACCTTTTTCCTTCAACCGGGAGACCAGATCGATAATATCGGAAATATGGTCCGTGGCGCGGGGTTCCGAAGCCGGATCAAGCACATTTAAGGCCGCCATGTCGGTATGGAATTCATCGATATATTTTTGGGAGAGCTCCTGCACGCTGACCCCGACATCATTTGCACGCCGGATTATCTTATCATCTATGTCCGTAAAATTCCTGACATAAACAACCTCGTACCCGGACTTTCTCAAATACCTGTAAATAATATCAAAGACAACTATGGATCGGGCGTGCCCGATATGGCACGAATCATAGACGGTGGGACCGCAGACATACATCCGCACCCGGCCGGGCGAAAGGGGGACAAACGTTTCCTTTTGTCGCGTAAGGGTATTATATATTCTTATACTCATTTTATTGCTTGGTCCGTTAAGTTCGGGCAGTCAAATGACTGTTTGGATTTTCAGTTCGCAATCCTTCTGATTGAGCGACTGACAGCAATCGATCATCAGCACAAACAAACGTAAACAAGGACGAATCGATTCCGTTGAAAAAAGGGAGCAGACTCAGGGCCGAGGCTAATTGCACACTATCATACGCTCGCAATGGATACTTCCGTACCAATTGTCCAGCATTTTCACTAAGTGCTTCATCAATCTCTACAATTTGATATTGATTCTTCCAGTCATGCTCGAAAAGTTGAAACGTAGCCAAAATTTGGGATGAATCGACCTTGCCTTCACGTTCAAGGCGGGCAAAAGCGCTGGAGATTTCAACCAGCGTAATTCGACTGACAAATAGAATGTTTGAGACTGATAATCTTGTAACGGTATGAACCCATTGCGAACCCGCCTCATGGACATAGCGTTTTACGAGTGCGCTACTATCAAAAAAGTATAAATTCATCGTGCGTCTCGTTCTTCAAGAATAAAATCCGAAAGGGATTTATCGGCGGACTTTCCCAAAAAACGAGCGAGTTTAAGGCGTTCACCGTCGGATGTCTGGGATTGGGCCGACTGCTTTCGAGGTGGAGTTACTCGTCCGGCACTGCTTAATAATTGTAAAACGTGATCGACTGTTTCCATGGGGGAATCGGGCACAATCTGCACCTTGACTTTTTGATGTTCCTTCAGCCGGAGTGGTGTTATCGGACGCAACACTCCATTTTCATAAACTGCTGTAATGACATGTGGCATCTTTTAGCCTCATAAGAAAACAGATTTCAATCAAACCCGACCAAGGAGGATTCCGTGGATCGGGCCCGTCGGTGTTTTTCTTCGCACATCTTTATATCATCTGCTTGTCGTGCAGCTTAGTCACAACAAATAGACAGGTAAATCTATTCGATTAAAACCACGCACATGGCGGCAATGGCCTTGTTTTCACCAATGTTCCCCAGCCCCTCGGTCGTGGTCGCCTTGATATTTACAAATTCAGCCCCGATTCCAAGCGAGGCCGCGATCTTTTCAACCATGGCCGGGATATGCGGCGCCATTTTAGGGGTCTGGGCAAGAATTGTGGCATCGATGTTGCCTATCGCGGCAAATCGTTCCGATACCGTCTTCCAGGTCAGACACAACAGATCAATACTGTAAATCCCCTTAAAGGCGGGATCTGTATCCGGAAAATGTTGTCCAATATCTCCCATACCGGCAGCTCCGAAGAGTGCGTCACACAGGGCATGGACAAGGGCATCGGCATCGGAATGCCCGTCAAGGCCAAGATCATAGGGGATATGGACACCTCCCAGCACCAGGTCACGGCCTGGAACAAGGCGATGGATGTCATACCCGAAACCGATCCGCATATTTTCCGCCCTTCGACGTGCCCGTGGTTTCGAAATAGTTACCACAAGCCCGACTTATAGTAAATGAGCAAAACCGGTAAAAAAAACCAGAACTCATGCCGGATTATGCAAAGGCAAGGCGACGGCCCCGTGGCGCCGGAATTAGCTCGTCAAACTCTTTTGCTGTTTCCATCCAAAGTTCCATGGCTTTTTTTATACTGACAAGTGCGTCTTCATGTGTATATCCATGGGCCATACAACCGGGAAGCTCCGGAGCCTCGGCAATAAAGGCATTGTCTTCATCGCTCCAATAAATAATAATCTCATACTTGTCCATTATTTTCTCCCCCCAATTTGTATTTAACGATAATATTACGGACTTGACGGACCTGATATGGTTTGGCCTTACAACCTTCCTTTTGCAAATTAACTTTTTCTAATATACCGGCTTTTCGAAAAATATGATGACTTCCCTTGATTCGCATATCAAAATCAAAATATTTCAACAAGCCGACTAAATCAGCAAAGGCTATATTGGAATCACTCATGCCCCGAAGTATTTGAAAAATCAGTTTTTCAAATTTTCCCATAGCACAAACCATACCCTTTTTGAAAATAATGCAACCCGGGATTCTGACCGGGCGCTGCCACACAGCCCGAAAACCTCAAAACCGGTAAAAAAACCCCATATCAAATATCCACCCGCCAATATCCGTGTCATTATTGCCGAACCGGTCGATCTTTGCATAATTACCCTCGATTTTTACTCCCCAATCGGCATAGGCCGGATCCTCATTGTAAAGCCAGACCCCGGCATGACCGTGATACCCCCCGACCCATTCCTTTGTATCCATCTGAAAACCGGTTGCATCCGGTTTTTCATTTACATACCAGTAATCCGTGCCCGCCCCGATAAAGCCCTTAACATGGGAAATGATTCCGAAATTATAATCCAGGGACGCGGCAACCGGCACAAGGGTCATGGTGCTGGAAATACCGGTTCCTGCGCCTGAGACCGTTCGGAGATTTCCGCTCCTGCGCATGAATCCCGCAGAAATCTCCGCTGAAACATGAGAAAAAAGATCCCGATCATAGAAGACAAAAACCGGGTACCTGTCCTTTCCGTAAAATGACTTGAAATCCTTTTCGGCCGTCCAGAGATATCCAACGGAAACACCGGCCCGGTTTTTCTTTTCAACCCTGTCCTTTTTCCCGGAAGAAACCGTTGAAATAAAACAGCCCCCGTCAAATCCGGAGGTGCTGTCGAGAAAACCGGTCGTCCTTTCCACGACAGTTGACACCTCGGCGGTCTTTAAGCTTTCATTGCCGGAGGTATCATAGGCGGATGCCGCGAAATACCAGGTGCTGTCCTGTTCAAGACCGGTAAGAACATAGGAGGTGCCGACGCCGAGGTCAACAGGGTCAACATAACCCCCGGGGAGACTGCTGTAATACAGATAAACACCCGCGAAATCATGCATTTGATCGTTTCCGGGATCAATGGTTACACTTATCTCCCCTATTCCTGAGACAACCGCGCTTATGCTGCCGGGGACATCGGGA
The DNA here is from genome assembly GCA_013151835.1 of Deltaproteobacteria bacterium. Classification (GTDB taxonomy): domain Bacteria; phylum Desulfobacterota; class Desulfobacteria; order Desulfobacterales; family Desulfosalsimonadaceae; genus JAADHK01. The sequence goes on along the minus strand of JAADHK010000019.1, from coordinate 23,483 downwards.
GGAAAGTTGTCAACCAACGTATCCACGGTAAGGACGGCTGAATTGGCCGATTTATTGCCAGCGGTATCGATGGCGGATACGGCAAAATAATACCGTGTCGAAGCGACAAGCCCATCCATGGTTGTTTGAGGAGCCGTTGATGCGTCGACATCCTTGGTGGAAGTCAGGGCCCCGGCGTTTGTGCCGTAATGTATGGTGTATTTATCCAGATCACTCTCGGTATTTGCGGTCCATGTGAGTGTCACTGAACTTCCCGAAACCTCACCGGAAACAGCCAGGCCGGACGGCACGGCGGGCGGGGTGTCGATCGTTGTTGTGATGTGTTGCTCGGTTGTCCTTATCGACTCCACACCTTTATATTCGGCCGTAATCTGCACATAATAAGTTGTAGCGGAATCAAGGCCGCTTATGGTGTATGTATATGTATTCTTGTCGATTAATGGTTCCTGTTGTGAAATATCCGTGGAGCTGGTTCCCCAGTAAACGTAATATCCATCATCAGTGGAACTATTTCCGGACCAGGTTACGGTAACGGAATTCATGTCGGCCGTTAGATTGACATTGGTGGGCGTTGTTGCCGCTCCAAAGGCGGAATAGACAGACGCAAAAAAAACAACAAATGATAAAAAAGCTCTTTTTCCGATCACAATCTTCTCCTTTGCTTTATATACTGAATCCCCGGTTGGATGTCCGCCACTCATAGCGGGACAGCATCTTGATCCGGCCCCAAGATACTTTCACCTGCCAGAATATCCGAGATTTCAAAATTATTCAAGGGCCGAGACCCTTTCCCTGAAATGGCCGACTATTTCATCCGGATCATCAGTCAGGACCATGTCAACTCCGAGTTCAAGCGCCCTGTCAATCTCTTTTGCAGTATTACACGAATATGTCATCACACGCAGCCCAAGGGAGTGAATATGTATCATAAAGTTCAGGGTCAGCCGCTCAGAGGCAAGGCCGCAAGCGAAAACCCCTTGGTTCATGCCCTGGAGTATCTCATGATCGTCTATCGGTAAATGCAAATTCCGAACAAGTTTAATTTCGGGCGCATACTCATGGGCCATGTCAAGAATAATGGGGTCAAAGGAAAGCACATAAATTCCATCCATCCGTTCGGCCGGAACCATGCGCTGGATCATGCGGGTTACCGACAAGGCCGACTTCTTCCGGAGCCCGGGACTGTTCGACCATTGGGGCATGGATTTTATCTCCACCAACAGAATTGTTTTGTCGGCGTATCGGTCTATAACCGATTCCAGGGTCGGGATCGATTCCCCCTTAAAATCCGGTGAAAACCATCCCCCCATGTCAAATCCTGAGAGCTCGGCATGGGAAAATGATGAGACCGGCCTGTCAACACCCAATATCCTCGACATGCCGTTATCATGGAAAATAACAGGAACATCGTCCGACGTGAGCTGAACGTCAAGCTCAATGCCATCCACTCCATGCCGGATCGCTGCTTCAAACGCGGCATGGGTGTTTTCCGGGGCCTCGGCCCGGGCGCCGCGGTGGGCGATGATCCACGGCCAGTTTCTGAAATGTCTTTTTGATCCGCCACAATCGGGCATTAAAACTCCTTTTTATCTTATTTCCACCCAGTTCGTCACTCCTTGACAAAATCTTTCCATAAAAAAAATCCGTAAAAAACTGAACGGGCTGAAATCGGTTGGGCTGCTTTCCGGAGCCAGGGGCGAAGCCAAAGGAGACATAGATGCCTTTGTGGATGCAATTCTTCGAGTATCCCATCTGGTGACGAAATTTCCGCAAATACGGGAACTGGACCTCAACCCCGTGCGTGTCATGCCGGGGAAAGGGGGTACAATCGCCCTTGACGCAAGGATAAGGGTGGCGGTTGACGGTTGATTGTTATCGGTTGACGTAGACTGCGAATAAGGACGAATGAGAAAATCTCTATCCGCTTGCGAATTGCAGGGCTTCCTGCGCCTCTAGTGGCACTTGAACCGAAATGAAATAGAACTTTGGGTAGAGATAATCCTCACCTGATTCGTCGATGACCCTCAAAAATCCTTCTTTCAATGCCTCATCATCAGGTAACATCTGGTATACCTTACGACGTTCCAGGTCTTCACAATCCTTATTCTCTATACAAAGCATAAATATTGGTTTTTTACATCGCCGACGTCGGCGATGTAAAAATGGTTGAACACTACGGTCTGCACCGGCGTCTTTGCGATTTTGACCAATTCTTCCAAAGTATCGCTCATGTGGCCCAGAGACGCGATCACCTTCCCGAATCCCCAGTGAAAAGTGGCATCAAGATTGTTAATGCCCTCTGAAATATCCTCCATAACGTAGGAAAGCCGGTCAAAGCCCTCGTTGAGTGCGCCCGTAATCTGGTTGCTGGAAGCTTCCATCACCCGGACATTGTCCCGGGCAAGGACCTCGTTTATGGCGATGACCTCCCGGGTCTGGCGCGAAATTTCCATTGAAACCGAACGGGCCGCTTCCCGTGAGGCAGAAGTGGCATCTCCTGCAAAACTCTTTGCCTGCAGGTAATCCGGACAGGTCATATGCGACCCCCAAACATAATAGCTCATGCGTTCATCTTCTTTTGACAGACTGGAATTATAACGATCTTATGCGGCATATCGAAGCATTTCAAAATCAACCCCGCGCGCGACTGCATCCCGGGCCTTTTTCAGCAAATCATTATTTGTATCCGATGACGGTATAATTCTGAATTTATTGATCCCATGTGCCGGTTTATCAGTCTCTCCCGGCAAGACGAAAAAATTTGAGGACGGACAGGATATCTCAGCCAGCTGCCGCTGAATATTTTATATAACCGACCACTCGGAAATTGCAAGTATTATGACATGGATTTGCCAATGGCAAGATGGCGCGGGGTATGCATTCCCACGCCGGAGCGTGGGAATGAGGAAAAAGGCGGAGCAATCGCCCTTGACGCGAGGCTAAGAGTGGGCGGGGAATAGGCCGCTTAACTTCCCCGGTTTTGTATATTCTCACCCCAATAACGATCTGATTGAGATATGATTAACATTTTGCATAATCTTGTTAGGAGGCAGATTGTTTGACACTTGACTTTTTGTGTTACATCATATCATAGTGGGTTATGATATAAATTTCAAAAAAGGAGGGTTTAAAATGCCGGCAGTAAGCTTTTATCTTCCCCAGGAAACACTTAATACCGTGCGCACTAAAGCAAAGGCAGAAAATATACCTGTGTCCAAAATAATTCGAGAAGCAGTTGAAAATCATCTCAAAACAAAAGAGAGTATAGATGCCAGGCAGCGCGTCCTTAAATGTCTTGCCAAAAAAAAACCGCTGGGAGGAATGGAGGGATGGAAACAATTACATCAAGAAAGGGACGCGGCAGATGCAGACAGGGGTTGATACGGGTTTTTTCTTTCTGCTGGAGGAACAAAATTCGACGGCTGTTGATGTGTGGAAAAATGGGAATATAATCACCTCGGCTGTTGTGGTTTATGAATTGCAAAAAAAACTTCTACAAGGCCGATTAAAAGAATTAGCCGTAACACTGATTGAGGATATCCGACGTTCTGTCAATATAATCTCCTTGAACGCTGAAATTTCTTTATTCGCCGCGCACCTGGCCCACGAAACACATATGCCGGGTCTGGATGCTTTAATTCTGTCCTCTCTTTTGGATGCGGGTTGCAGACAAATTTATACTACGGATCAGCATTTCGAGTTATATAAAAAAGAGGGGATTGAAATTATAAATCTTAAAACCGGGCAGAACTGATAAGAAACACATTCGCAGGCCGGAAAGCCAACAATAATAGAATTTTGTCACTCCCCCCGGAGGATGATGCCTGCGGGAAAAGATTCCCCGAAAATGGCGCCGACCTCGGTTTTCTTTATGGGTGTGATTGATTTTACCATGTGCGCATGGTCTTCCATGCCGTGATGTTCAAGACGCTTCACGACTGCGTCGGCAATATCCGGACTGATATCACGCCCCATGTCCCCGGTTTTTCGGGACATCCGGGCAAGGGCCGTGCCCACGGGAGCAAAATCCTTCCAATTGCCGTCTGCAAGGAGTCTTATCCATTTTTCCGCCCGGGCCGGGGGGATCACCCTATCCACCGGGCCGTAAAGGAGTTCCCGTGCGCATATCCGGCAAAGCGTCCAGAAAAGCTGGGATTTTGCCTTTGGCTTTTGGATTTCGGAAACCAGTATGTCGGCCCATCTCATCTTTTCTTTTACGGATATTAATTCCATGTTGGCAAGGGCCATCCAGATTTCAATCCGTTCCTGGCCCCCTGCCCTGCCCCCTTTTGCCGGAACAAGCCGTGCTCCCGCATCCTGCACTATCTGACGCTGTCTGCCCGCAGAAAGCCCGCCCGCAAGCCTTCGCCAGAGTATCCACCATTCATTGGCTGCCTGCCGGTTTTTCCTGAAAATCACGCCGGTCTTATAAATTTTCCACACACGGGAAATGCGCTGGGGATCAAGGCCGTCGCCAAACCCCGGCCTCATGCAGAATCCGAAAAGATTCATCCAGCGTATCTCATGGTCAGGCGAAACCTTCCTTGCTTCCATGAGATCAAGCAGGCAGTCGGAAATTTTTCTTATCATTGCAAGGGGCCATTTCTCCCGGGGCCGCTTAACGGCCCTTGCAATGGACTTCACAAGCCCTGAAAGTTCTGCTGGTTCGGTGTTTCGGGCAAAGGTCAAATCCAGTAAAGACAAGGCGTCCTCGATAAGGGAGTCATCCAGAACCTCAAAATCCTTTACATGATCTGTTCCAGGAATATCCCTTAGCTGGAATCTCAACTTCCAGCGATGATCCGTTGTAACCGACCGGCACCAGAGTTCAAGGACTCCGGCTTCGGTATACTCGGCTTCGACCGTGACCGGGAGTTTCTTTTTTTCGCCTTTTTTACCGAACCGGATCACGGTATTAAGAGGCGGGAGACCTGACATGGAATCATCCACGGCCACAAGATCACCCGAACGATCACCTGCCCGGAAACTGGAACTGAAAAGATCAAAACTCACGGGCTGATTGGCGATTACCGTAAAACCGTGCTCATCAAGCCGTATCCTTGACCCCTCATCAAGACCACGTTCCACCAGACAGACCGCCCGGTCAACATCTCTTTCAGACTCACCTTCCAGGGCCACGCCGAGGTAATACGATCTCGGGCTGCCACTTCCGACTCTGACCCCTATTCCCTCACGCACCAGGCCGTAGTATGCAGCGCCGTATGCCACGGCAAGATCAAGAGACCGGGTTTCAAGTACGCGTGGTCCGGCATCGCCCGGTTTTTGAAACCAATGGCGGATGGACTCGCAGACACGACTCCTGATGCTTTGGGGAGAAAGGGAGCCGCCGTTAAAAAGGATGCAGTCCGGAAAGGCGTCCTTTTCCGTGCGGAAGTTTTGGATATCCGACAAATGCCGGTCCAGGAATCTGCCGATATGACGGGGAATGGCCGGCTCGGACTCATAGGGTAGCCCGAATTCGGATATCCCCTTACGCGTAGTGGGGTCGGCACCAGATTCCCGGGCCAGGAGAGGAAAAAATCCGTTGATTACGATCTCATCGATCTCACGGCGTTTAAGTGTCGCAGTAAGGGTGCCGCCCACAAGACGAGTGCCCCCGCCCACCAGGGTTATGGTCTCGGTCTCAGCTTTTCCCGAAAGGATTCGCTCCTTTGCGTTTCTGCACAAATGACAGAGGGTCTGCCACTTGTCCCTGTCAAGGGATGCCGTCCCCGCAAATTTTGCAACGCAAAGCCTTGCAAGGGCAAGGTCGATATTATCCCCCCCGAGGATAAGGTGGTCGCCCACGGCGATCCGTTCAAACCTGGGAGAGCCATCGGCTTCCACAAGGGCGATAAGTGTAAAGTCAGTGGTTCCGCCGCCCACATCGCATACCAGCACCAGTTCGCCGGGCCGGACAAATTCGCGCCAGTTGTCTTCGTGCCTGGATATCCAGGAATAAAAGGCCGCGAGGGGTTCTTCCAGGAGGATAATATTTGACAGCCCGGCCATTTTTGCGGCTTCCATTGTCAGATCCCGGGCCACCTCATCAAAGGATGCCGGCACGGTTATGATGATGTGCTGCCTCTCAAACACCGCGTCATCATCGTCACGTGCCATCGAGTAATTCCATGCCTGGCGTATATGCCGCAGATATGCCGCTGTTGCCGTAACCGGAGATATTTTGTCAACCCCGTCGTCCACACCCCAGGGTAGAATCTTTGCACGCCTGTCGGCGTTATCGTGACAGAGCCAGGACTTGGCCGATGATACCTGCCGGGCAGGAACCTTTGAGCCATGATCCCTTGCCCATGCGCCCGTGATTATTTCATGAGTGTCTTTCCAGGGCAGTTCGCCGGCCCCGGCAGGGAGGTCATATTTGCCGGGGATATAGCAAAAAGAAGGAAGAACAAAACGGGATGTGACTTCTCCCGGACCCGTAACCTGGGGAATTTTAAAAAGTCTTATGTCATGGCCGTCTTCCTCTTTTTCCTTAAGCTCAACAAAGGCTGCGGCGCAATTTGTGGTTCCCAGATCTATTCCTATGATATATCGCTTTTCCATGGGACCGTGCCTATTCTTTTTCTCTTGCGTTAAACTCGAGTTTCCATTCCTGTTTGCTTCCCTTTGAAACGCACCATATTTCCAATGTCCCGGTTTCCGTGACAACCACGCGAAGGACGACGGCTATGGAAGCGCCCGGTTCACCGTCCAGCGTAGTTTCCAGGGTTGTGACCCGGTCGAGTTCATCGGCCCAGTCCTCGATAATGATCCCGGGCTTGTCCTCCTTTCGCGCGGCTGAGGCTAAAAAGTCGAATATAACGGGTTCGCCCACAACAAGCGTAAATTCACGGTCGGCAAGATCGAGAGACTCTCCTTCTTCCATGCCGAAAGGCGCAACACACAAAGCCTTTACAGGAGCGGACATGCCGGGAACCGCAGGCATGGATGCGGCAACCCCGATATAGCAGGTTCTTGAAAGACCGGCCCTGATCCTTATTCCATGCCCCTTACGGGCAAGGCCGTAACATGCCGCGCCACGGGCCACGGACAGGTCGAAACTCCTGTTGTCCAGTTCGCTTACGGCTGTTTTTCCGTCGCCGAACCAGGAACCTATGATTTCAGTCAGTCTCTTCCTTACAGCCTTCGATTTTGCAGCTCCGCCATTAAACAGCACCGCATTGAGCATGAAATCTTTCGGGTTTTCGGATTCAAGGCTGCGTGAGATAAATGCCGCAAGGTGCCTGGTAATTGCGGGATCATCTACATAATCGAGCCCCTGCTCCCTGAGCCCCGATTTTTTCGGAGCAAGCGGGGTTTCCGCCATGCCGCATTCGGGATAAAACCCGTTTACGATAAGCTTTTCCATTTCCTCAACAGGGAGATCGAATTTGACTGTCCCGCCGATAAGACTTGAACCACGGCCGAGAATCGTTATGGGAAAACTCTTTTCAAGCGGGTCGGCATCCATCTTCTCCTTGGCGCTTCTGCAGGCATGGACCAGGGACCGTATCTGCCACGAATCGAGGCGGGTTCCTTTTTCAGCCATTTTACCCGCGATAAAATAAGCCAGAGCAAGGTCCATATTATCCCCGCCCACCAGAAGATGATCACCCACCGCGCAGCGCTCAAGGCCGAGATCACCATCTTTCGACACCACGCGGATCAGCGTAAAATCGCTTGTTCCCCCGCCGATATCGCATACCAGTATGGAGTCGCCCTCCAAAACTGCTTCCCGCCATTTGTCCCCGGAATCCTCGATCCATGAATAAAAGGCGGCCTGGGGCTCTTCCAGCAGCGTAATACGATCAAGGCCGGCTGACTTTGCGGCCTTTACCGTGAGATCCCGGGCAACGGCGTCAAAGGAGGCCGGGACCGTTATGAGTATTTCCTGGTTTTCAAAGGCAATATCCGGGTCGTCAACAGCCATTCCGCTGTTCCAGGCGTCCCGGATGTGTGAAATGATGGCGGCGGTCGCCTCAACGGGCGATATCTTCTCAACGTCAGGCGGAGCTTCCCATGGCAGAACAGGGCTGTTGCGGTCCACCCGGGAATTACACAGCCAGGATTTTGCCGATGAAATAACACGCTGCGGGACTTCCGCGCTGCGAGCCCTTGCATATTCACCAACAACCGGCCGACTGTCCGAGTCCCAGGGAAGGGCCAACCCCCCTTCCGAGGTTTCAGGTTCGGTCGGCATGTAGATGAAAGACGCTAGTGTTTCCAGAGCTTCAACAACGCCCGGAGAGGTTATTTGCGGAATTTTAAAAATCCGGATATCGGGCCGGCCGCCCTTTTCCATAACCGCATCCGTGTATGCCACAACGCTGTTGGTGGTTCCAAGGTCTATTCCTATGATATAGGCGGGTTCTGGCAATTTATCCTCCATTATTTATTTTTACTCGATCTCGACTTCCGCCGGGGCGAGTATTGAAAAATCTCCGGAAGCAGACAGCCGGGGAAGATCAACCCTTTCTGCACGCCATCCGGGATGACGCAGAATCCCGTTAAACGGCGGATCACCCGCGACATTCCCCGTAAGCTTAACTGCGCCGGGATCGAAATCAATTTCCACGATTATGTTTTCGCCCTCGCTTTTCATGATAACCGGTTTTGGAGAGAGGTATTTATGGATTGTTTTACGGCAGTTTTCATGAATATTTCTAACAGCGGCCCCGACCTGTTCATCTGAATAGGGGCTTATGTCCTCCTCTAAAAAATCAACCAGCCGGCCTTCACGCTGCAATGCGCCAATGAGATGCAGGTAATAGCGCTGTCTTTCAGCCTGGGCCTCCTTTTTTCGGTCCAGGCTCTCCGGTTCGGAATCAACACTTTTCTTTCCGGACATGGGCGGATCGTATTTTGCAACCGAGGCCTTAAATATAAGCCGTAAAACAATCCACGCAATTACCGCAAAGAAAAAAAACAAAACACCGGTGGCCGGCACAAGAAACATTTTGATTGTAAAGAAAAATTCAACCCCCCTGTCTATGAAGGTCCCTAACTCCGGTGACCCCACAGTCGCCTTTTGAATAGCAGATACGGGTACGATACTGAAAAAACGGGTTACACAAAAATATACAGCCCCGTCCACGATAAGCGCCAAAATGGCCATGATTCCAAAAATCATAATCATGGATCGGCGGGAAAAAGCTTTAAACCTGTTCATCTTTTTTCTCCATTAATAGTTGATGATGGCTTGCGGAATCAGGATTATTAAATGGGAGACACACCATGTGTCAATAGATTTTGGATCAAACCTGATATTCTGCTTGATCACCGTAACCCCTGATGATATGCTTTTATTGATTTTAAAAAAAGACTGCCCGCTTAAGATATTATTATATAAATTCGGAGTTTTAAATAAAAACAATGCACAAGGTACAATCAACAATGCCCATAATAAGAGACAAATTCGATTTTGAAATCGGTTATCTCACAAAGAGCCCGTGCAGGGACTGCCCGCGTTTCCGCGACCTCCCGTCCTGTTCAAATGAATGCCGGCTTCTCGACCGGATACGAATCATTCTTGCCAGGGGAATTTCATGTACCGGCACCCACCATTTTCTCCAGGCCTGAAGCAGGTGCCGTGCAGCCTCCATTACCGAGCCGAAAACAATTCTCCATTATTGAGCCATAAACATAAACGTTCGTAAATAAAAACTTGTTTTGAAAGGAAACCACCATGAAAATCAGAAGTTTTGTTATTCTAACCTTGTTTCTTGGCCTGTGCATGGTTACCGCCGCCCTTGCCGATGACGCCCCTCACTTTAATGTTGCACTAAAAGCCAACTCCGCCGCCATTGAAGGTGACGTGGAGGCCATGCTTGCGATAACGCCCGACAGCACCCTTTTTCTGGGCGTAAACGGGGTCTATGATGAAGACGATTATAAAATCGCCGGACTTCGGGCGCTCATGGGAAGCCAGATACTGACAAACGGGCTGACCGGAAAGCTCGGCTTCAAGGCCATGGCGGGCGAAACCGACAGACAAGGGCCTGACAGCAATATTTACGGCCTCGGCTTTATGGTTTCCGCAGTATACGATCTTTCAAAAGCGCTTCCCGACTACGAGGTTCCTTTTGTACTCTCGGCCTCGGCCTGTCTTTCTCCCGATCCCCTTTCCGTAAACGATACCGACCGGATCATAGAGGTAACCGCAGATGTTGACTGGAACGTGCTTCAAAACGCGGCCATTACTATGGGGTACCGCTATATAGACATCCAGTTTAATGATCCGCGCAACTGGACGGAGATGAACAACAGCCTATATCTCGGCTTTAAATTCAAATTTTGATGGCATCGTTAAAAGTCCCATCTACTGCGTTGCAGTGTTTTTTCCGGCACTCGAAATACGATTTGTATGCCTTCGTGCCTGGAAAAACACTGCGCCTTGTATATGGAACTTTTAACTTGTGCCATCTCTGCCATTTTGACGAGCTTTTTACCTGCTCATCCTCGGCCGTAGCCGCCCGGACCGTACAAAAAAATCCCGGATGGAACTTGAATTCCACCCGGGATTTTCATACCGGCCACGGCAAGTCAAAAAATCTTTATGTTATTTCTTTTTCGGCTCCGGTGTTTTTTCGGGAACCGCTGCTGTCACCTGATCCTTGATTGAAGCAAGAACCTTAGGGCCAATCCCCTTTACCCGGACAAGATCATCGATTGTCTTAAAATTACCGTTTGCTTCCCGGTCGCCCACTATTCTGTCCGCAATTGCAGGACCGATACCCTTTAATTGGGTCAGTTGGACGGCACTCGCCGTATTTAGATTAATTTTTTGCCCCTCATCTGCGGCCCACAATCCTCCTGCAAGGCATAATACGAATCCGATTACAATCAAAAAAACCAAAAAACGCTTGCTGTTCTTCATGATTCCCTCCCTGGATGAAACGATGTATGAAGCTATCTGGTTGTGTTCCCTTAGGCCGTGGCACAACAATATATTCAATGGCATCTTTTGTCCGGCGTCCCGTATCAAAGAGACCGGCCCGACCGACCGCAATTTCTCATATCCATAAACCCGAGTTGCGCGGTAATGGCGCGTGACAAGCGCATTTCAAATCCGGCGGCTTGTGCGGCGTGGATCGGCCGTTTGTAAATCTTGTTGATCTCCAAGGGCCGGCCGGCGTCAAAATCCAGCTTCATGCTCGGGTTATATGCAACCATTTGCTTAGTCGCCGTAAGCATCAGATCCGCGAATTGGCTGTCTATCTCCATGCCGCAATGGCAAGCCCCGTTGATCACCTCGGCCATGATATCACGGAGCAGATTGAATGACGGCGGGAAATCGATTAATTGCCGCGTGTCGGCATCAAGGATGACCGAAAGCCCGTTAAACGGCATGTTCCAAACAAGTTTTTCCCACCGGGCAAGCGGAAGGTTATCGGTCATATGGACGGGTATTGAGGCACGGCCGAAAATATCGGCCACGCATTTCAGCTTTTCGGTAATCCCGGCCGGACGGTCATCTCCCGAATGTTCCCCGATGCGAACCGAACCGTAATCAAGATGCCGGATATGCCCGGGCCCCACCTTGTTGCTGCACAGGAAACAAAGCCCGCCGACAACTGTGGCGGCGGGAAGAATTTCAGATACATCCGCCTCTACCCCGAGACCGTTCTGCAGGACCACGACGACTCCATCGGGCTTGACCAATGCCGGAAGCATGTCTTTTAAAAGATAATTATGCGTGGTCTTCAGCGCAACGATCACAAGATCGCAGGAAGGCATATCCTTGGCGTTATTGTAGGCATTGACGGTCGTTAGATTGATATCGCCATTTTTTGATTCAACCCACAGGCCGTGTTTGGCGACATGCTCAAAGTCCGTGTTCATAAGGAAATGAACATCAAAGCCGTTCGAGGCCAAAAGCGCACCATAATAGCCGCCTACAGCCCCGGTTCCTATGATCCCTATTTTCAACCTATCCTCCCAGATAATCCCGTAAAATTTTTTCAACATACTTTAAATCATATGGGGTGTCAATTATTGAAATTGCAGGTTTCCAGTGCCCGAATCGATAAGATAAGCTTATTTAGATTGACGCAACGCATGATTATAGTTAAAAGAAGATGAATGTTACGGTTCCCATCGGCGCCGCAATGGTTCTAATCGACGATACGGTCCAATCCGCGCTTGACCGGGCCGACGCCATGATGTACGAAAACAAGAAAATGGGCAGAAACAGAGTTACAATTTAAAAATAAATCAATGGCTTTGTGTTCAACCTGACCGGGATACGACTCATACATGAAAACTGCGATTATATCGGACTTACACGGCAACGCGGTTGCTGTTCGCGAAGTACTGGCAAGCATAGAAAAAGCCGGCATTGACCGGATCATATGTCTTGGGGATATCATAGGCTACGGCCCGGAGCCGGAAGCCGTGATGGCAACAATCATAAAACTTAACATTCCCACGATCATCGGGAATCATGAACTTGCCATCAAACAGCCCGCCTTCCTGGAATGGTTCAATCCCAACGCAAGGATATCGCTTGAAAAGACAAGGGAAATGCTCTCCGAGGAATCCCTTGCCTTTATAGATAACATGCCTAACGCCATTACGGAAAACGGCTGCAGATTCGTTCACGGCTATCCGCCCGATTCACCGACCATTTATCTCTTTGAAGTGCCGGATGAACGACTGGAGGAAACACTGGAAGAGATGGAGGAACACGTCTGCTTTGTGGGTCACACCCATGAATTGATTCTGGTATCCGTGCAGGGGGATGAGATTGAACGAAGAATTCTGCAGCGCGAAGTCATAAACCTTGCGCCCGACAAAAAATATATTATCAATTCAGGAAGCGTGGGTCAGCCCAGAGACGGCAACAACTACGCCAAATATCTGATTTATGACCATGGCAAGGACCAGGTCGCCATAAAGTATGTGCCCTACAACATAAATGAAACCATTGGCAAGATTTACCAGGCCGGGCTCCCCGAGCAGCATGCATGGCGATTATTATAATTTCAATCTCAATGACTCAGAATATCACGCGCTTTTTCTCAAGGATGGACATAAAGGTGGAGACCATGATCAAACCATCAATCCTTAAAAACAAAATCCAGGAATATGCCTGGGGATCTTTTTCACATATCCAGCAACTCCTGGGAGCCAAAGGCAAGGCAGGCACACCATGGGCCGAGCTATGGATGGGCGCGCACCCGAAAGCCCCTTCAGAAATTAAAATAAACGGCTCCTGGGCTCCCCTTGACATGGTCATAGAAAAAAACCCGGAGGCCACCGTTGGAAAGACTACGTGCGGAAAATTCGGCCCCGCCCTCCCCTTTCTTTTCAAGGCCCTTGCCGCGGGCAGGCCGCTCTCTATCCAGGCGCATCCCGACGAGGCACAGGCCAAAGAGGGTTTTGAGCGTGAAAACAGGCTGAAAATACCCATTGACGCCCCTTTCCGAAATTACAGGGACGACCGGCACAAGCCTGAATGCATCTGCGCTTTAACGCCATTTACAGCAATAAACGGATTTCGTGCGTCTGAAACGATATTATCCGCTATATCATCAATATGCCCGGAAACCCTTGGGGATAAAATTTCCAGGGCCGGACGGATGCCCGAAGAAGACGCCATTCGCTTCATATTCGAATTTTTGTTACGTATTGAAGATGATCTGAGGAAAAAAGTCATTTCAGAGACGATTGCCACAGCCACTCAAGCTGATACCGTTGAGAAAAAATGGATATTGCAACTCCACGAGCAGTACCCGGATGATATCGGCATCCTCTCGCCTGTTATCCTGAACCTTGTCACGCTTCAGCCGGGCGAGGCCATGTTTCTTCCGGCGCGCAGACTCCACGCCTATTTTGACGGATTCGGAATCGAGCTTATGGCAAACTCCGACAATGTTCTTCGTGGTGGCCTGACCCCTAAACACATTGACGTTGATGAACTTTTAAATGTGCTGGACTTCTCCCCCGCGCCGATTGAAATCCTTCATCCAATGGAAACCGGAACATGCGAAAGGCCTTATCCCGTTATGGCAGAGGAATTCCGCCTTTCGGTCATAAAACCCGAACCCATAAAACCCGAGCCCATAAAACCTGGACAGGCATGCTCGTTTTCAAATTCTTCGGGTCCTGAAATACTCTTTTGCGTTGAAAAAGAATGTCTGCTTGAATTTCCGGAGCCGCTCCTCCCTGCCTGGATTCATAAAGGAGATTCCGTGTTTATCCCTGCCTGTGTTATGAATTACAATATTTCAGGGACCGGGCAAATTTACCGTGCGCAGGTGCCGTGATACCGACAGCAGATGGGACTTTCTACAACGCCATCAAGATTTTCTTAAAACCCGGTTCAATGCTTCCCTCAAATCGTTTTGCGTGTATGGTTTTGTAACAATGCCGTAAAAACCGTATTCAGCATAATTTGCCATGACCGGATCATCGGCGTATCCGCTGGAAACAATGCATTTCGCTTTTGGATCAATTTCAAGGAGATCCCTGATCGCCTCCAGGCCGCCGACCCCGCCGGGGATCGTAAGGTCCATTATGACCACGTCAAAAGGATTGCCGGCATCCATCGACGCTTTGTACATGGTTATCGCCTGTTTTCCGTCTTCCGCCGACTCTGCGGAATATCCGCTGATTTCAAGCATTGATGTAACAACCTCACGGATCATTTCTTCATCATCCATTACAAGTATTCTGGCGCTCTGATCTCCGCTTGTACGCTTTGCTTTTGCTTGCAGTTTTTCCAATGGTTGCCGCACCTCCGATGCAGGCAGATAAAACGTAAAAGTCGTGCCGGACCCGAGCGTTGAATCGACATTGATACAACCGCCGTGCCTGTTTATTATTGAATAGACGGTTGCCAGCCCCAGGCCGTTGCCTGCGTGCTTGGTGGTAAAATAGGGGTCAAAAATCCGGTTAAGATACTTCCGGTCGATGCCGGTTCCCTCATCGGTCATTGTAATCATGATGTACTTTCCCGGATCAAGACCCTGCAATGCATTGTTTACGTTATCCGCATTCTCCAATGTAATATAAAGATGACCGCCGTCGGGCATGGCCTGTCTGGCATTTATCGCCAGGTTGGAAAAGACCTGTTGTATTTGTCCCGTATCCACTTCGACGGGCCACAGGTCCCCGGCATGCTTGAAAACCGGCTTTACATTACTTCCCGAAAGATCGAAACAAACGACTTCCTCGGCCAGGCTGTCCAGGCTGACGTTCTCCTTTACCGGCGCACCGCCCCTGGCAAATGTCAACAACTGGCTTGTAAGGTGTATCGCCCTGTTCATGGAACCTTCCGCCTGTTCAAGAGACTGGAATGCCTTGTGATTCTTGGGAAGCGCCTGTCTGGCAATTGAAATATTACCGAATAATCCCGTCATGATATTGTTGAAATCGTGGGCAATGCCTCCTGCCAGGGTGCCTATGCTTTTAAGTTTCTCCATATTGCGCAATGCTTCTTCCGCCTGCTTGCGCCCGGTGATGTCGCGATCCACTCCTCTGTAGCCGATGACCTTGCCACCCTTGTCAAAAAACGGAACACCGCTTGTTTCAAGGATAATTCGCCGGCCGTCCTTGTGGAGATTAACATTCTCCAATGCGATTATTGACCCGCCTTTTTCTTTTACATCGGCCAGGAAGGCCGCAATTCGCTTTCCCTCTTCGGGCGGCATCAGATCGAACGGGGTTTTGCCGACAATCTCGTCCGGCGTGAATCCAAGAATCGCCTCAACCCGAGGACTGGCATAGGTGTAGATGGCTTCGTCGTTCACCTCCCATATCCAGTCCGAGGAGGACTCGACAAGTCCACGGAACTTTTCCTCGCTCCGCCGAAGGGCATCCTCGGCTTGTCTGCGATCCAGGAGCATCCTGTTGGCATTTTTCGCCATGCGATCTAACTCGTCAAATTGAACCCGGCCACGGTCAATGGAGTCATCGGAAAGGGCCGCCTGGTTAAAAAACGTAAGAAACAAATTAAAATCATTTTCAAGTCTGCGATGAAACCAGTTCAACAGAAAAAGGGAAAAAACGATTATACCCAGGGCAATTGTGAAAAACCGGATCATTTTCGCCTTGATCTGATTGTTTAATCGGGTTTGCATCAGGGAAATACCCGTTTCCACATCGTCGAGGTATACGCCCGCGCCTACAATCCACTTCAGGTCGGGGATTCCATAAATAAAAGATACCTTGGGCGATTCCTTGATCGGGTTGGTTAATTTTATGATCGAATAGTAAATATAATCACCGGACGGCGTTAACGCCGCATCGTATTCTTTTTTGAAAATACGCTTTATCTTGTCCGGATTTTTATTAAAAACATCCCACAGCTTTTTTGTTCCGGAAACCAGTTTTCCATTTGAGACAAGGGCATCCCCATTGAACCGGTTCACAAAAATATACCCTTCTTTTCCAAATCGTATTCTGCTGATGGTCTCGAGCAAATCCACTTTTATTTGAGCATTAAGGTCATCACCATGCGGATCGGCCTTGATTTCAAATCCATTGGTTCCTGCTGCCAGGGCCTTATTTTGCAATCTTTTATGGTAAATCATATCAACAACACGATCAACCTCGCGCTTGACCATCAGTTTCTGGCGCTCAACGTAATCCGTGCGCATTTGATCCGCGCGAAAATCGAAATCCCGATGGGAAGTGACAATATCAATAACAACAATGCTTCCGCAACTGGCCAGAATTACGATAATTCCCCATAACCGGATAAATTTGATCAAACTGATTTTTTTTCTCATAAGAATTTGCCTGCACTAAGTTTTCATCAGCATGTCGCGCAGATAGCGGCCAGTGTGAGACCCATCAATGGATGCGACCTGCTCGGGGGCGCCTGCCGCAACCACCTCCCCACCACCATCTCCGCCCTCGGGTCCCAGATCAATTATATAGTCGGAATATCGAATAACGTCAAGGTTATGTTCGATAACGATAACCGTGTTACCATCGGAAACAAGACGATCAAGGACATGGAGCAGGTTTTTAATATCGTGCATGTGAAGGCCGGTTGTGGGTTCATCCAGCAGATACAGCGTCCGGCCGGTATCCCTGCGTGAAAGTTCTTTTGAGAGTTTTACGCGCTGGGCCTCTCCGCCCGACAGGGTCGTTGCGGGCTGGCCGATGTGAATATATCCGAGCCCCACGTCAACCAGCGTTTGCAGCTTAAGTCGTATTCCCTTGATATTTTTAAAAAAATCCATCGCCTGGTTTACAGTCATATCAAGAACCTCGGCGATGTTCTTTCCCTTGTACCTGATCTCGAGGCTCTCCCGGTTATAGCGCTTTCCGTTGCAGACATCACAGGTTACGAAAACATCCGGAAGAAAGTGCATCTCTATGCGTATAATTCCGTCTCCCGAGCAGGCTTCGCACCTGCCGCCCTTTACATTGAAGCTGAAACGCCCCGGGCCGTATCCGCGCATGCGGGCATCCGGTGTCTTTGAAAACAGCTCACGAATCAGGGTGAAAACGCCTGTATAGGTGCCGGGATTGGAGCGTGGAGTCCGCCCTATGGGAGCCTGTGTTATATTGATTACCTTGTCGATATGTTCAAGGCCGTCTATTCCGGCGTGTTTGCCGGGGGTCGGGCCGGAATGGTTAAAATACCGGGCAAGCGATCTAAAAAGGGTTTCAAAGACCAGGGTCGATTTCCCCGAACCAGAGACCCCCGTGACACAAACAAAACAGCCCAGGGGAAAGGATACATCCACTGATTTGAGATTATTGGCCGAGGCATTGCGGACCACAATGCTTTTGCCGTCCGAAGGCCTCCTTTTCGCCGGAGCGGCTATCTTTTTCCTGCCGGACAGGTATTGACCCGTCAAGGATGAGTCGCAAGAAACAAGCCCGTCGGGCGGGCCGGAATAAACCACGTACCCGCCCTTTATTCCCGCCTCGGGCCCCATATCCACCACATAATCAGCCGACCTTACGGTCTCTTCGTCATGTTCCACAACAAGAACCGTATTTCCGATATCCCGCATGTTTACAAGCGTTTCAAGCAGCCGGCGGTTATCGCGCTGGTGAAGGCCGATGCTCGGCTCGTCGAGCACGTACAGGACACCGGTAAGCCGTGATCCTATTTGTGTTGCAAGCCTTATCCTCTGGCTTTCTCCGCCCGACAGGGTAGAGGCCGCCCGGTCAAGGGTGAGATAAGAGAGGCCTACGTTTTTTAAAAAACCGAGCCGGTCGGATATCTCCCGGACAATCCGTTCGGCAATGACCTTTTTTTTACCCGTAAGCTTCATGTCGGACATAAAATCAACCGCCAAGCCCACCGCCAAACCCGTAATTTCGAAAATGGTCTTATCGCAGACCGTCACCGACCGGCTTACCTTGTTTAAGCGGACACCATTGCACTCGGGACATGGGGTGAAATTCATATACTGCCTGATCTCATCTCTTGTCTGCTGGGAATCGGTCTCCATGTAACGCCGCCGCAGGTTGGGGATCACCCCTTCAAAGGGCCGGGTAAAATCGAGCCTGCGGTCTTTTGAATGCATGTAAAACGGGATTCTTTGATCTCCGGAACCGTAGAGAACGGCTTTTTGAAATGCTTCGGGCAGATCCTGAAAAGCGGTATATATGTCCGCCTTGTAAAACAAAGTCAGTGCATCCAGAAACTCGGCGAATCGAACCGAATTCCTGTTTGCCCATGGCCTTACGGCCCCTTCCCTGAGGCTTATGCGCTTATCCGGAACAACGAGTTCAGGGTCGAACTCCATGGTTGTGCCGAGTCCGTCACAAGCCGGGCAGGCCCCCTGGGGAGAATTAAATGAAAAAGACGCCGGATTCAATTCGGGATAGCTTATATTGCAATGGACACAGGCCGCTTTTTCGGAAAAAAGGATCGGCTCGACAAATGCTTTGGAAGCGCCTATCGGCTCGATCACGGCAAGGCCCCCGGAATGTGAAAGCGCAAGTTCCAGGGAATCGGCAAGACGATTTTGTATGCCCGGTTTTACGACAAGCCTGTCGACCACGACCTCTATGGTGTGCTTTTTGTTTTTATCCAGTTTTTTGACGGCCTCCAGTTCGAAAATATTTCCGTCAACCCTTACCCGTGCGAAACCATCCCGCCTGAGCCGTTTAAACAGGGTTTGATGACTCCCCTTTTGCAAGGAAACAAGGGGGGCCATGATTATAATCCTTGTTTTTTCGGGAAGAGACATGATCGTATCGACAATCCGGTCGATGGGCTGAAATGTTATGGGCCTGCCGCACTGGTGACAATGAGCCGTTCCGACACGGGCGAAAAGGAGGCGGAGATAATCATAAATTTCCGTTACCGTACCGACGGTTGAGCGGGGATTGTGACTCGCGGTCTTCTGCTCTATGGCGATGGCTGGAGAAAGCCCGTCAATGACGTCCACATCCGGCTTTTCCATGCGCTCCAAAAACTGGCGGGCATAGGTTGAAAGCGATTCAACGTACCGTCTCTGGCCTTCGGCGTAAAGGGTATCAAACGCGAGTGTTGATTTTCCCGACCCCGAAAGTCCGGTAACAACGATCAGTTTATTTCGCGGCAGAGTCAAATCTATATTTTTCAGGTTGTGCTGCCGTGCGCCCCTGATGATTATATTATCATTTTTCATAAGCTTTTCTTAGCACACCGCGACTGAAGCGCAGCCATATCTATTGCCGCCACAAGGCTTCCCGGGTCTGCGATCCCCTTGCCCGCGATATCGTAGGCCGTGCCGTGATCAACGGAAGTGCGGATAATGGGCAAGCCGAGCGTCGTGTTGACACCGTCATAAAAATGAATCAGTTTAAAAGGGATCAGCCCCTGATCATGATACATGCATACAACGGCATCATACATTCCGCCTGCCGCGTGATAAAAAATTGTATCTGGTGGAAAGGGGCCGGCCACTTTGATCCCTTTTTGCCAAA
This sequence comes from Deltaproteobacteria bacterium, assembly GCA_013151835.1. Lineage (GTDB taxonomy): Bacteria > Desulfobacterota > Desulfobacteria > Desulfobacterales > Desulfosalsimonadaceae > JAADHK01. The sequence goes on along the minus strand of JAADHK010000019.1, from coordinate 3,599 downwards.
GGCGTTCAATGGCGGGCCTTATAATTTTTATCTCCTCGTCACCGAACATGCCTTCCTCCCCCGCATGGGGATTAAGCCCTGCAACGGCTATCTTAGGGGAATCGATTCCAAAGCGTTGGGTAAGGGATTCATGGGTAAGTTCTGCAATTTCTACTATCTTTTCAATGCTCAACTCTCCGGGGACATTTGAAAGGGCCGTATGAATCGTCACCAGCACGACCCTGAGCCTTTTTCCGGCAAGCATCATGGCATAGCGCCGACAGCCCGTGCGCGTGGCGATGAGTTCGGTATGACCGGGATGAGGGCATTCCGCCATTTTCAGGGCAACCTTGTTGATGGGCGCGGTGACCATGGCATCGATATCACGGCCTATGGCAAGATCAACGGCCGTGGTTATATAATCAAGCATGGCTTTAGCGGTATTGACATCCGGTTCTGCCCATTGGACCGTTATTGGCTCTAAACTGGAAATATCCATAACCTCAATGCATCCGGGTTGAAACAGGCAATTCCCGGGATTGGCGACAACCGAAAGATTGAGGCATACACCAGTGGATTCCAGGGCTTTCGCCATTATCCCGGGATCACCTATGATAACGGGCCGTACTTCCGAAAAAAGATCATCCCGTGCAAGTGCGCGACAGATAACCTCCGGACCGATCCCCACGGGATCACCCATGGTAATCCCGATCACCGGTTTGTAAGTCATTTTCTAAACCTTTCCTTATATATACTCCGCCTCCGGTCAATCCCGGTTGAGAAAGCCTCTTTTTGTCATGAACTATACCGTATAACATAGCCCGCCACGTCCATCAATTCCGTTTTTATGTTATTACAGTATTTTCAAAACAGGTTATATCTGCTAATAACCATGAAAAACACATGAAATGTCCACGGATTTTATTATTCCGCCAAATGAAAGAACAGGAGAGCCGGTCCCATGCAAACTATTCCAACAATTATATCCGAATCGCTTTTATTCAACGGCCTTGGAGAGACCCACTTAAAATCGATATTTTCCATTGCATCCGAAAGAACCGTGACCCGGGGTGAACTTATTTTTTCCGAGGGAGATCCGGGAAACGGTTTTTACATCATAATCGAAGGAAGGGTAAAAGTATTCAAGCTATCCATGGAGGGCAAGGAACAGATTCTGCACATATTCGACCCCGGAGAACCCATCGGCGAAGTGCCGGTCTTTTCCGGGGATCTTTTCCCGGCCAGCGCCTCGGCAGTGGAGAAAAGCAGCCTTCTTTTTTTCCCCAGAAAAGGGATGATAAAACTTATAAATACCGATCCTGATCTCGCGTTAAATATGCTTGCCGTCATGGCAAAAAGGCTCAGGAGATTTACCGTACAAATCGAAAACCTGGCTTTAAAGGAAGTTCCCGCGCGACTCGCCGGCTATTTCCTGCTCCTGGCACAAGAGCAGGAAAGCCAAAAACAGATTGGGCTTAAGATATCCAAGGGGCAGCTTGCGGCCTTTCTCGGCACAACGCCCGAGACTATTTCACGCATGTTAAAAAAGATGAGCGATCAGGATTTAATTGTTGTAGATGGAGCCAGGATCAGCCTGACGGATTATAACGGGCTGGAAGAACTCGCCGCATCGGGCAGGATTTAAACAACATTGATGGCGTCGTAAAAAGTCCCATCTACTGCGTTGTAGTGTTTTTTCAGTCACTCGGAATACTATATGTATGCCTTTGTTCCTGAAAAAC
>JAADHK010000019.1:0-1798 GCA_013151835.1 Deltaproteobacteria bacterium | reverse complement strand
CATCAATATTCAATCCGCCGTATTCCGCTCCAGGCCCGTCAATTATAGATATAATCGCGGATGGCGCTGATAACGGATAAAATTTTCGAATGAAATTTCACCTTCCAATCCCTTACAGGAGCATCCTCATCCGCGGAAATCAGAGAAACGGTAATATTATCCTCCCCGCCGTGCTCGACGGACTGGGAAAGAAGAATGTCGACTTTTTCCTGTTCATTTAAATCAAGCCTTAAGATTGCAGCAATTCCGTCATCGTCTATCTCTTTATTAAGGCCGTCGCTGCAAAGTAAAATCTGTTCTCCCCTGTATAAGGTATCGTCAATATACCCGACATCAACGTCTTCCAGTTCAGTTGCACCCAGGGCCTGCATGATAAAATTCTGGTGCGCATGAGAATCAATCTCCTCCGGAGGTATTATGCCTTCATCAACCAGGTATTGCACATAGGAGTGATCTCTTGTGAGTTGTTTCAGGCTGATCCCGTCCCATAAATAAGCCCGGCAGTCCCCTACCCATGCGATTTTGTATTTATATCCGACGAGTTTCAGGGCAACTACAGTAGTCCCCATGCCGACCGGGCCCCTGCCGTCGGCCGTTGCTTCAAGGATGGCATGATGGGCTCTTGCTATGGGTTCAACCAGAGGTTCACCGTCCCTTACCCCCTCAACTACCAGATCGGCGGCAAGCACACTGGCCACTTCCCCGCCCAGATGGCCTCCCATTCCATCGGCCACCAGCCAAAAGCCCATATCAGGCTCGGAACGGAAACAGTCCTCGTTATGGGTGCGGACTTTACCAACTACCGTGCCGGAGCCATATTTGAATTGATGCATCATATACTTCCTTAGAGGTGGCAGCTATTAAAGGGGACTTGCCATGTGTGCGGAAAAACATTCATAAACACCTTTTGATGGCATTATAAAAAGTCCATTTATTTTATATACCAGAAAAATGAAAAAACGCAACCCCGTATGACAACTGCCTTAGATAAAAGCAGTACAGCCTCGCCTGTCAATATGCCGAACATTTCATCCACGTCATCAAACACGACATAAAACTTGACTTCATGCCCTTTCACATTTTATATTTAAACGTCTCTGGAACTCTGAATTTTTCAAAACCCCCTTAAGGAGGACCTTGCCATGAAGAGAACATACACGTATCTTACGCTTTTTTTCTTTACTGTCATCCCCCTGCTATCAACCCTTGCATTTGCCGGGGAAGTAAATTTTGACGACAAAAAGCCCACATCCGCCGGCGAGGTGATAAAGGCGCTTAAGCCCGACGCACCATCGGGCATGAAACTGAGAGGTATCAACTACAACCCCACGCCGCCAAAACCCAAAATGGTTTCAGTTTCTCTCCAGTTTGAAAAAAACTCTTATGACTTGACCGAGGGAACCAAAAAAAATCTGGACGCCGTTGGACAGGCGCTTAATTCAAATGAATTGAAAAGTCTGAAATTCGTACTGGAAGGCCACACCGATGCTTCAGGGCCTGCGGCTTATAATTTGAGTCTTTCCAAAAAACGAGCGCAATCCGTTAAACAATATCTTATCAATGTTCACAAGGTCGATCCAAACAAGCTGAAAATAATAGGTAAAGGCGAACAGGACCTGTTCGATCCGGCCCATCCTTTTACTGCAAAGAACAGGCGGGTAAGGATTATCACCATCCAATAGACTCGTTTTATTGTTTCTTTTCCAATATTTGATGATCTCGTAAAAAGTCAGGCAACCCGGTAAAGATGGCTAAGTAGAAAGTTCCATATACAAGGCGTAGTGGTGTCGCGAAAGCG
>JAADHK010000144.1 GCA_013151835.1 Deltaproteobacteria bacterium | reverse complement strand
GGGCGGCCTTCAGGCCGCCTTTAACTGGAAGGCTGAAGCCTTCCGTTACGTGGGCCGTGCGAATATTTTATTTTGTGCCATTTTTTAAAGATCCTAATCAGACCTTTTCCGGGTAGAAATGTTCAAACGCATCCAGCAAGCAAGAGACAAACCGGACAGTGCTGAACTCCACAGCCTAACCATTGGTCCCGGTATTCGGCTCCTCATGCGGAAAGTCCGGAAAATCGGGCAGATGCACCACGTCGGTCTTGATCTTCTTTTCAGACTCCTGATTCAAGACATTCGTATTTATTTCATTTTTTATCTTTTCCTTCATGCCGGACGGGACAGCGGCTCCGCCCCCGGCGTGCCTGGCAGCGTTGAAAATCCTCCGCTCTACCTGACCGGGCGTGACAAGCTCTTCTTCATGCACACTGATCGGCGGCGCCTTTACCTCCCTTTCCACCACGGGCGTAAACTGGATCGCCGTGGCCTCTTTATGAACGGCGGGCGGCTTTAAGAGAAACTCCTTCATCAGCCTTTCGACATCCTGCGCTCCGACCTTGTGTACCAGGGCCTTTCGCATCCCCTTTTTGATGATTGCCTGTTCAAAGGCGTTCATCACGGCCGGGGCTGCGTCCGGGGCCGCAAGGCTTATAATCTCGAGAATGGTATCGCTCAAGGTGATGATCTCGGTCTCGTCGGCGGACGCGATAATGATAAAATCGGAACCCCGGACCCCGGCAACGGCAGTCTTTGTCTTTACCTTGAACTCGGAGTGCTTGGCGTCCACGAACTTCTGAACGACAAACCTTGCCTTGCCCAGAGCCATGTCGAGAAAGGATGTCCGCGTCTTTTTAGCCGGGGAATATACGCTCTTGTTGATCATGATCCGGGTCTCGGGCGACAGGGACATGAAACTCCCGTCATTAAGGGAAAAGCTCAGATGGCCACCGGCAAGGGTTACGATGGTATCGTTTTTATACAAAAAATTTCCTGGACCGGCCGTATAGCCGGTTTTTTCTCCCTTGTGAATAAGCACGGCCTTTCCGACCACCCGTACGACCTTTCCGAGCGCCGGCCCGGCCCCGGGCTTAAAATCAGCCTTTATCGTCAACCCATTGGGTAGCAGTTTTCCGGCGGTTGCTTCATTCGCCCCGGTTGACAGCAGGATCAGCCCCAAACATACGATCAGCATAATTTTCATCAGAGATTTCATTTTTCACAGCTCCTGTCTACAGGTTTGCGGAAACGGAAAACGAGACCGTGTTCCGCCGGTATTCGTAATATTTGATATTGGAATCATTAAATGTATGATCCAGATCAACGGATATGCTCAACCAGTCGTAAAAAACGGACCGCGTGATGGAGACCGCCCCGTAATAGCGGTCATCATCCCTCTTGATGCCAAAAATAGAGTCTGTGGACTCGTAAGCCTTGGCATCATAAATCCCGGATATCGAAAGGATGGTCTTGTCCATGACCTGCCAGTTCAGGCCAAGCCTCGCTTCCAACTGCCCGTAATCCTCGTCATTGCTTTTCGCAAAATTCTTTTCATAACCGATGCCGCCGGTGATGGTCCCGGCATTCTTCGGTAAGGCGCGTATCAGATCGAGGGAAACGACATTTGCATGCCCGTCCCGCGCGGGATCGGTAAAATAGTTGTTACGCCGAAAGGTATAGGAAAATGTCGCCGCAGTCTTTTCATCAACCTGCCAGGTCACCTCGGGTGAAAGATCGTTTCTGGCGAGAAAGCTGTTTGCTCGCACCCAGTAATAGGACGGCGAATATGTCAGGCCCAGCTTATAGCCTTTCACACGATAATTTATGAAGAAATCGCCGATGCTGCCGGCAAGATCGTAGTCCCGCCACCTGCTGTGATGGGTCTGGTAATGGCTGTATCCGATTCCGGCCTTGAGATACCTCCGGTTTACAAGGTTATACCGGCCCGAAAGATAAGCAACCGCCGAAATATCACCCTGGTCATTAAAGACATCGGTGTCGACCGGATCTAAAACCACGTTGTCGTCATAGGTGACGCCAAGGCTGGCATACAGGGAATACGGCTTCATTGCGGCCTTTTCGGCTGAAATTATTTTCAGCCATTTTTCAGCATCCTTTTTAAGCGTATCCGAGGCCGCCGCAAACCGAGCCGTGGTAAATTTTTCAAACGCCTTATCCATGTCGTTCAGCCTGAAGGCGCAAATCCCCGAATAATAATCGGCATTGGGTTTTACCGACGGGCTCATTTCCGCAGATCGGGCCAGCCGGCTCAAAGCATCTTTGAAACGACCCATGCGGTAGGCGCATATACCGGCTCGGTAAACAGCCAGAACATCTTCCGGGTCGGCTTTGCTGACCTTGTCAAAGAGAAAAACCGCCTTTTCATAGTTTCCCTCCTTCATGTTTAAAAGCGCAAGGTCGGCGGTCAAGCCGGCCCGGCCAGGCTCCATCTTTTCAACAATCATAAGATAATGATCCGCCTTTTGCGCCTGCTCCAGGCGCAGATAGGTCCTGCCGAGATAATGGTATACGTCGATATTGTAGGGATTGGATTCGAGGGACTTTAAAAAATATCCTTCGGCCACGGCATAATCACCGTCTTCATAGGCGAATACCCCGAGATCATAATAACCGCTCCCAGCAGCATGGGCCGGTACCCAGGCCCCGACTATCAATACCGTAATCATCAAAATTCTTGTCAGCGTCTGTTGCATGGCGTTACTCCTGCATGGTTTCAATTAGTTATCGTTAAACACGCCCCATTCCCGATCCACGATCCCGCCCCGTTTCAAAAACTGACGGTAGATCGAGTCGTCGGTATCCCTGTTCTTGAACATTGACTTCAAATATTCAATGTTGTTTTCTATGGACTCAAGGTAGAGGTCCCGATCGATATCCCACCGGTTCCTGAAATGATATATCATGCAGTCCGAGATATTATCGTAATCAACCTCCATCCGTTTTTTGGCCACGTTCTTATAGAATCCCCCTGTCTTTTGAAGCAGCTCCTCTTCCGAGTCAAATTCCGGAATTCCTGCCTCCTTGAACTCTTTAAAAAGAAGCATGAGCTTTTCCAGGTATTGCCTGTCCGCTATCTGAGCCAGAAGATCGGAGGTGCCCACGATCTGTCCGAGGATCCGGATACCCGGCGAGCGAAACGGGATCTGGTCAATGCGCAGATCAAGGTTGGTGCACATAATCAGATGCTCGCAATCGACCATCTGTTTTTCATCAAATCCGTTTCTGGCCATGTTCTTGCGCATGAAAGTAACACTTCTGGCCTCATGGCCGATTGTATACTTGGCCCCGGTCCCCTTACGGTCCTGCTTTGTCTGGATCAGGCCCGAATCGTGGTACAGGGCAGCAAGGACGCATAGCAACACGTTTGCGGGCTTAAATACAACGCCGCTTTCAGCGCGCCCCTCCACGTATCCATGAAGCAGGCGGGCTGCGGCCAGGGTGACCAGAAGTGTATGTTCCAGGTTGTGATAACGTGTATTAGATTTTCGATACCCGGGGTATTGCCCCTTAAACAGATGGACAATATCATCATAAACCGGCTTGAAACGGCTCTCCAGGCTCCCGGCGCCAAGGATATTCAGGATAACGATGATTTCCTTATAGACAGAGCCGGCATCCCTGCTGTCGATCAGATCATAAAGCCTGGCATCTTTTTTATCGACGTGCTTTTTGGAAAGGTGCATGCCATTATCCTTTAAATTTGTTACGAATGGCCTTAATAACCCCATAAATCTCGAAAAAAATTTCCACCAGTTCCGGGTCAAAATGTTCGCCCGATTCAGACTCTATGATCGACAAAACCTTTTCGTCCGTCCAGGGTTCCTTGTAGGATCTCCTGGAACAAAGCGCGTCATAAACGTCCGCAAGGGCCACGATCCTGGCGGGCAGGGGAATCTCCGTGCCCGATCTGCTATCTTTTGAAACTGTTGCCTCGGGATCGAATATATCCTTAACCCTTCCGGGATATCCCTTTCCATTCCATTTTTCATGGTGATTTAAGGCAATCTCCTTGCTTATGGAATCCAGCATCGAAGTCTGGTTTACAAAGAGACGGCCCCCGAAAATGGTATGCATTTTTATGATATCAAATTCCGAATCGGTTAACTTACCCGGCTTTTTCAAAATTGTGTCGGGTATGCCCACCTTCCCCACATCATGCAGCATTGAGGCCAGGCGGATAATGTCCTTTTCATGCTTCATCTCCTTTAACTCAATGCCGTTCCTGGCCGCCCATCTCTGATATATCTCTGCGGCGTAAGAGCCAACTCTCTGGACATGGGCGCCCGTCTCGGAAGGATCGCGCAATTCGGCCATCTTGACCATGCGGAGGATCAGTTCACGATTCATTATGCCGCGTTCAATGGCAACCGCCGCGTTATTGGCAAACAAGGGAACATAGACCTGGCTCTCTTCTGAAAAGGGAACAACCATGCCGTTTTCGTCCTTGGCGTTGATAAGCTGCATCACACCGACGATCCTGCCCTGGAGGGTCTTTAAGGGAATGGTCAGCATGGAGCCGGTTTTGTACCCGGAGCGGCGATCGTAGTCGGGATTAAACGCATAGGGGCGCTCATGCGGGATATGGTAGGCGTCCTCAATCTCAAGCGCCTCCTTTGTGAGCGCCGCATACCCCACGATGGATTTTTCATTTATGGGCACGGCAAAATCCACGTAAAGGGCCTCGCGGCCCTCATCGCCCTTAAAAAGCGTGTCATTGTGGACATAACCGAACTTCAGGTTATCATTTTCAACCATGAATATGGAACCCGCATCGGCGTTGGATATCCGCCGGGCTTCATGGAGGATATTATCCAGAATGGAATCAACGTCCTTGAGGTGGTTGAGTTCCTCTATGGTCTGCAGGATCGTAGCCAGCCTGTCATCACAATATTCGGTGGAATTAAGCGTCATTATATAACCTTAAGGAACTGCGCGCAAAAATGATAACTCCCCCTGCAAAAAGTGTTCGGCGCCCGTATTAACATGAAATCGATGGAGAAAGACAGAGGAGAATGTCGATTATAATAGGTGATTCGGGTGTCCGGGTCAACAGAATTTATAAAAGACGGCTTTAAAGGCGAAGCCGACATTGACAACAAATGAACCATGCTTATTTTTATGGCACAATATGTTAGAATAACAAAATATTCAGATCAATCCGGCGCATATGATCAAAGGAGGCGATATGCAGCTTGACAAGTTTACAATAAAGGCACAGGAGACGATCCAACAGGCTCACGCGGAGGCGACAAGGCTCGGCCACCAGCAGATCGAGCCACTGCATCTTTTCAAGGCCATGATATCCGACCCCCAGGGAATCGTGATATCGATCATCCGAAAAATCGGTACATCTCCGGAGGCGGTCATAAAAGATGTGGACCGGGCGCTTGGGAAGATAGCAAGGGTTGAAGGGCCTGCCGTTACAGACGTATATATATCGGGCAATACTAAAAAAGTCCTTGACGGGGCGTTTTCACTGGCTGCGGGCATGAAGGACCAGTACGTGTCCGTGGAGCATATTTTCCTTGCTCTGGCCGATGAAAAAGCAGGGGAAGCCGTGCGGATTATCAACGGCAACGGCCTGAAAAAAGAGACCATTTTAAAAGTCCTCATGGAAATCCGTGGCAACCAGAGCATCTCCGACCAGAACCCCGAAGATAAATATCAGGCCCTGGAAAAATACGGACGGGATCTTACCCGGGATGCCGAAAAAGGCGAGATCGATCCGGTCATAGGGCGCGAGGAGGAAATCCGGCGCATCGCGCAGGTTCTTTCCAGAAGAAAGAAAAACAACCCGGTCCTGATCGGAGAGCCCGGGGTGGGCAAAACCGCCATCGTGGAGGGCCTGGCCCAGAGGATAGTCGAGGGGGACGTCCCTGAAAGCCTTAAAAACAGGCGTATCGTGGCCCTTGACATGGGAGCCATGATCGCCGGTGCAAAATTTCGCGGGGAATTCGAGGACCGCTTAAAGGCGCTTTTAAAAGAGGTGGAAAAATCGGAAGGACGGGTAATCCTCTTTATCGATGAACTCCACACGCTGGTGGGCGCGGGAGCGGCCGAAGGGGCCATGGATGCGTCCAACATGCTGAAACCCGCGCTCGCCCGGGGCCGCCTCCACTGCGTGGGCGCAACAACCCTGACCGAGTACCGGAAATACATTGAAAAGGATGCGGCCCTTGAACGAAGGTTTCAGCCGGTATTTACCTCCGAACCGGGCGTGGAGGACACCATATCCATACTCCGGGGCCTGAAACAAAAATACGAGGTCCATCACGGTGTAAAAATCAAGGATTCGGCGATCGTTGCGGCGGCGACGCTTTCGGACCGTTATATCACGGACCGGTTCCTCCCGGACAAGGCCATTGACCTGATCGATGAAAGCGCGTCGCGCCTGAGGATCGAGATCGACAGCAAGCCCGCCGAGATTGATGAAATCCAGCGGAAAATCACCCAGCTTGAAATCGAACGTGAAGCCCTGAAAAAAGAAACCGACAAGTCCTGCACAGAGCGCCTTTTCAAGATAGAAAAGACCCTGGGAGAGCTGAAATCCGAATTTGCCCGTATAAATGCCCACTGGCAAAATGAAAAAGATATGATCGGCAGGCTCAGGGCCTTAAAGTCCCGGCTCGAAAGTATTGATATCGAGGAGCAGCAGGCCCAGCGGGAAGGCAACCTCGAACGGGTGGCCGAGCTGAGATACGGCCTGCGCATTGAAATTCAAAAAAAGCTCGAAGAGGAGAACGAAAAACTGGCCGAACTCCAGGAAAGCAAGAAGATGCTCCGCGAAGAAGTGGACGCCGAGGACATCGCGGCGATAGTTTCAAAATGGACCGGCATACCGGTTTCCAAAATGCTTGAAAGCGAGCGGGAAAAGCTGGTCCGCATGGAAGACCGGATCATGCAAAGGGTCGTGGGGCAAACCGAGGCCGTGACCGCCGTATCAAACGCGGTCCGCCGCGCCCGGTCGGGTCTCCAGGATCCGAACCGGCCCATAGGATCATTTATCTTCATGGGGCCCACGGGCGTGGGCAAGACCGAGCTGGCAAAGGCCCTGGCCGAATTCCTCTATGACAACGAGCAGGCCGTGGTGCGCGTGGACATGTCCGAATATATGGAAAAACACAGCGTTGCGCGTCTAATCGGGGCACCGCCCGGATACGTGGGTTACGAGGAAGGCGGGTATCTTACCGAAGCCGTCCGGCGCAGGCCCTATTCGGTTATCCTTTTCGACGAGATCGAAAAGGCGCATTCGGATGTGTTCAACGTTCTTCTGCAGATTTTAGACGACGGCAGGCTTACGGACGGACAGGGAAAAACGGTTGATTTCACGAACGCGATCATCATAATGACGTCAAACGTGGGGAGCCGGTTTATCCAGGACTACGGGAATTCAGACGGAAAAGAAATGGAAGAGCGTATACAGGGCGCGCTGCGCGAAACGTTCAAGCCCGAATTTTTAAACCGCATAGATGAAGTCATAATCTTCCACAACCTGACGGGCGAACATTTGCGCGAGATAGTGGGAATCCAGTTCAAACGACTGGAAAAGCGGCTGGAAGAAAAAAACATCCGCATACGGCTTACGGATTCGGCCAGGGACCTGCTGGCAAGACACGGATTCGATCCTGTTTACGGGGCCAGGCCGTTGAAGCGGACAATTCAGCAGATGATAGAAAATCCGTTATCCATGAAGCTGCTGAAAGGTGAAATTATGGAGGGACAGAGTATTGTGGCCGAGGCCGATGGAGATGAAATAAGATTGACGGACTCGTAAAAAGCCCATCTGCGGCGTTGCGCTCGTCGTGAAAGGGGCTCAACGTACAAAAGCACGCCTTCGCCCTTTCCCGACTCGCGCGCCTTGCATATGGAGCTTTTTACGAGCCCTAAGGCCCTAGTTTTAGTTACGGCAGTGCCCGTTTGCCGGAAAAGCAATATTTTTGCAGGAAGGGAAACGGGCGGGGAATTTTGCACGATGCGCCGGTCAGGACATCCATATTCATAGCAAAGAAAATATTTTGCCGCACATCAACACCGATACCCTATGTAGGGGCGGGGTTTATCCCCGCCCGTGGTGAAGATTTGCACTGCGTACCAGGACTTGTTGAAAAATTATACCTCTGACAATAAAGATCCTGCTATCACTCCATGCCCGCGATTACCTCTTCCGGAATATCGGCATTGGTATAGACCTTCTGCACATCGTCCGAGTCCTCAAGCGCGCTCATGAGCTTGAGCATCTGCTCCGCCTTCTTTCCCACCAGGTCCACGGTGCTTTGGGGGAGCATGGTCACCTCGGCAGCCTCACAGGGAATCGAGGCGGCTTCCAGCGCCGCACGCACATCATCGAATAATTCCGGCGGGGTGATGACCTCAAAAAAACCACCGTCTTCCCGTATATCCTCGGCCCCCGCCTCCAGGGCAACCTCCATGAGGGTATCCTCGTCTGTTTCTGACGCCTTTATGGAAAACCAGCCTTTTTTATCAAACATCCAGGCAACGCACCCGTTTTCGCCCAGATTCCCGCCGTGCTTGCTGAAAGTATGCCGAACATCGGCAACCGTCCGGTTCTTATTATCACTCAGAGACTCGAGGTAAACGGCCGCGCCGCCCGGTCCGTAGCCTTCATAAGAGGCCTCCTCGTAATTGACACCTTCAAGGTCCCCGGTCCCTTTCTTAATAGCCCTCTCCACATTGTCCTTGGGCAGGTTATTCTGCTTTGCATTGGTTATGGCGGAACGGAGCCTGGGATTTGCGGAAGGATCGCCGCCGCCCATCTTCGCCGCAACAATTATCTCTTTAATGATTTTTGTGAATATCTTTCCGCGCTTTGCATCCTCCGCGCCCTTCTTATGCTTGATGTTGGCCCATTTGCTGTGTCCGGACATTTCATTCCTCCCTTATTTTTTCCTACCCAGTCCTATGATATAAATCTCCCGGCTGTCCTTGCGGCATGTCTGCGGCTTGAATATCCTGCGTGCATCGAAACGGACGAGTACCGAGTCCGAAAATGCCGTAAAATCCTCTCCCTGAAAAATCTTGCATACAAATGACCCGCCTGGCGCAAGCGTCGCTTCGGCGGTATCGAGCGCCGCGCGGCAGAGGTTGTACGAACGCGCTGCGTCCACGTCCTTCCGGCCGGTGGTGGCAGGCGCCATATCGCTGATAACCGCGTCAAACCGGGAGCCGATAACAGGCAGCAGATCATCAACAGCCGTAACATCTCCGACATGAGCGCGCACATTTACGGGAAGGGAGATATTCACTTCTTTCAGGTCCACCCCCACGACCATGCCCTTCGGCCCGACAATCTTTGCGGCATACAACAGCCACGAGCCGGGCGAGCACCCGAGATCGAGCACCCGTGCGGCCGGACGGATCACCCGGTACTTAGCCTGGATTTCCTCCAGCTTGTAAACTGACCTGGCGGGAAAATTTTCCTTTTGCGCCTTGCGTGCGTAAAAATCCGCACGGCTGCGGCTGTTGTTATTGCGTCGTTTCATATCCTTTAATCCCGACGGCGTCAAGCCGGTTTCATGTAGGTGGTGTATGGGGTCAAACCTTGATTAGTGATTATGGAAACAAAGAAAAAGAATCGATCAGTAGTTAGTGCCCCATAATCACTAATCAAGGTTTGACCCCAGCTCCCCCAGCTCCCATCAAGCCGGTTTCATGTATCGATCCATCAAAACAAAATCTCTATCAATTCGGCAAGCCGAGCAATTCCGATCAGGTCTATGCCGTTTTCCTTTTTAACCTCTTTTGCGCTGCTTTTCGGTACAATGCATCCTGAAAAACCCATTTTCCGGACTTCGGAAATCCTGGATGCGAGATGGGAGATGCCCCTGACCTCACCGGTCAGTCCCACCTCGCCGAGCATGAGCATGCCATCCGGAACCGGCTTGTCCAGGAAACTCGACGCGATGGCCGAGACGATGCCCAGGTCCACGGCAGGCTCAACGATCTTGACCCCGCCCGCAACGTTCATGAACACATCCAGACCCGATATGTTTAACCCGAGCTTTTTTTCCATCACGGCCACCAGGAGAGAGACCCTGTTGTAATCGAGTCCCAGCACCGTCCTGCGAGGGGTGGCATACCCGGAGGTGCTGATCAACGCCTGAATCTCCACAAGTATGGGCCGGGTACCCTCCATACAGGCCGTTACCACGGAACCGGGCGCATTTGCGGCCCGCTCGGAGAGAAAAACCGCCGAGGGGTTGGCTACCTCGCAAAGCCCCTCTTCCTTCATCTCGAATACACCGATCTCGTTTGTTGACCCAAAACGATTCTTTACGGCCCGCAATATCCTGAATACATGGTTTCCGTCCCCCTCGAAATAGAGTACGGTATCTACGATATGCTCCATGACCCGGGGACCGGCAATGGCCCCGCCCTTTGTGACGTGTCCGATGAGAAAGGTCGGGACCCCGGTATGCTTTGCCATGAGCATAAGCTTCATGGTCGCTTCACGCACCTGGCTTACGCTGCCGGGAGCAGATGGGACATCAGGGGAAAAAAGAGTCTGGATGGAATCGATGACAAGGGCGTCGGGCCTGTGTTTGGAAGCCATTTCGATAATGGCGTCAACGTCGATCTCGGATACCACCAGTATGCCCGAAGACTCGGCCGACAGCCGGATGCTGCGCATGCGGATCTGACGCACGGATTCCTCGCCCGAAACGTAGAGGACAGTTCGGCCCGAAACCGCCATGCCGTGAAGTACCTGGAGGAGAAGGGTTGATTTTCCGATTCCCGGATCACCCCCTATGAGAACGAGGCTGCCGGGCACCACGCCACCGCCGAGAACCCGGTCGAATTCACGTATCCCCGTGGAAATCCTGTCCGAATCGCGCACGTCAATGGCGTTGATCGGTATGGGCTCGGGTCCGGGACCGTGAGCGTGTCCCGGCTTCCGGCCCGAAGACAGGACAGTCTCTTCCGCAAATGTGTCCCACTGGCCGCAATCCGGGCATTTGCCAATCCACTTGGGAGAAATGTGGCCGCATTCACGGCATCTGTATATGTTTTTCGATTTTTTTTTCACGTTCATATATTTTTTACCAAATCATCAAATTTGACATGCGCCATTAACTTGTGTCAGGATTGAGGTCAGACAATCAAAGGACCGGCGCCTTGTCACCAGCAAGCATATCCGGGAAGGGCTATAAAATCAAACCGAAATTCACAACCGGCCAGCCGGGCAAATGGGCAGGTAAATGATCGACTACCATGTTCACACACCCCTGTGCAACCATGCCACGGGGACTATACACCAATACATAGGGCGGGCAATAAAGGCCGGACTTTGCGAGATCTGCTTCCTGGAACATCTCACCTTAAACAAAAATGGCCGCGCTCTTTCCATGAGTCCGGCGCAATTGCCCCTTTACTACCATGCCGTGCAGCGTCTTTCCTTGCAATACCGGGACCGCATAAGGGTCAGGGCCGGTTTGGAAGTCGATTTTTCGCCCGGATATTCGGAACAGGTGGCCGCCATAATCGAACCGTTTGCTTTTGACCTTATCGCGGGTTCGGTCCATTTCATAGAAAATACAAACATCGTAAGCTCAAGGGCAATCAAAAATAACAACATGAATATTGACCGCATCTGTGACCAATATTTAAGCCTCCTGGAAAAGCTTGTAAAAAGCCGCATATTTGATGTAATCTGCCATATCGATGTGCCGAAAAAATTCGGGGCTGCGCTTCCGGAAAGATTTTATGAAAATATTGATGCATTGATGGAAAGGATCGGCTATAATGAAATGGCCGTGGAGGTTAATACCAGCGGTTTTGACCATCCAGCAAGCGAACAATATCCCGCAAAACTGCTACTTGATGCTTGCCGAAGGTACAAAATCCCGGTGACCCTGGGCTCGGATGCGCACGCGCCTGAAGAAGTGGGGCGGCATTTCGACCGCGCAATTGCCCTGCTGGAAAGTTCCGGCATTCATTCGGTTTCGGGTTTCAGGCGACGTGTTCGTCATGACATCAAACTCGAGCATCAATATTAACAGCCCATCATAGGTGAAAAATGAAGTTTTACGGCAAATACGCACCCTGCCCCAAGATCAATCGCATACTCTTCTTTGTTTGTATTTCAATATTGCTCACATGCGGATATGCTGCGGGTCTTAAAACTGCGGATCGATTTTTCGCACCGTTAAAACAGAGGCTGCTTTCCGAAAAAAAGCCTGCTTTTAACGCGAAACTTATCAACAACCTGTTTTCAAGCCCCCGCCTTACCGCGAATATCAAGGGCATTTCACGCTATTTCAAACACAACGAAGCAAAGCTTAACTATGACCAGTTTCTGTCGGCCGATTCAATAGGCAAGGCTAAAGCATACATGAAAAACCACAAACAGGAGCTGCTTAAGGCGAAAAAGGAATACGGCGTGGACCCGGCCGTGATCACCGCCATAATGCTTGTGGAAACACGCCTCGGCGCTTACACCGGCAAACAGTCGGTATTTGGCATCCTAGCCACCATGGCGGCCCTTGCCGACAAAGATGCACGCGACTTTTTCTGGAGCAGGATTCACAAACAGACCAATCTTACGCGATCGCGATTTGATAAAAAAGCCAAGGCCAAGGCCCAATGGGCATACCGGGAACTTACGGCCTACATTCAATATACAAGCAGGGACGGGTTCGATCCCCTGGCCCTTAAAGGATCATATGCGGGAGCCCTCGGCCTGGCCCAGTTCATGCCCACCAATATCCTCACCCTGGGCCGTGACGGAAACAAAGACGGCAGGGTTGACCTCTTTAATCACGATGACGCCATTGCCAGCATCGCGGAATATCTGAAACATTACGGCTGGAAGCCCGGAATAAATCGAAAAACCGCCCGCAAGGCCGTCTATAATTACAACCACAGCAGCTACTACGTGGATATAATCCTGAAGGTGGCCGACAGGTTGAAGGCCGGCTCATGACCCTGTCGGACATCGGCCGCGTACTCTTATGGATAACCCCGTTTTTCATAGCGACGATATGGGCGCTTATCGATGTTTCCGTCAAGAAATTTCCGAGCCCGAAGGAAAAAGCCGCATGGTGGCTAATCGCACTGGTGCCGTTTGTCGGCTGGCTTATCTATCTTGTCATAGGGTTTTGGCGAGGTGAAAAAACCGACGAGCCGTTTTTTTAATTGACAACGAACAACGTTTAAGCATATTGAAACGCACAATTAAAGTCGCATGCCCCATTTTCATGGTCCCATCGTCTAGTGGCCTAGGACGTCGGCCTCTCACGCCGAAAACACGGGTTCGAGTCCCGTTGGGACCACCAGCAAACAAATCAAGGAGTTAGCTTTTAACGGCGGCTCCTTTTTTATTGTTTAATCTTCCATTTTCATACCCGTTCACGGTTACCAGGTCACAGTTAATGAACAACGCCGTTAACCATGATGGCGTCGTAAAAAGTCCCATCTACTGCGTTGTAGCGGGTCGCGAAATGCTCGGAATACTATATGTATGCCTCCGCTTTCGTGACAC
>JAADHK010000143.1 GCA_013151835.1 Deltaproteobacteria bacterium | reverse complement strand
CGCAGGAATAAGTTCACAGATTTTTGGTGTTGAGGCGCCCGGCTGGCAAGGCGCGAAAGTGCAGGAATATCGGGAATATTCCGAGCTTTCGTAACGCAGCCAGGCGGGATGCATCGGCACTTAAAATGTGAAGTTATTTTTGCGTGGGCCCTTAGCCATCTTCTCCGGGTTGAACGAGTTTTTACGGGTTTTCGTTCCCGCGCTCCAGCGTGGGAATGCATAGTCTACATAAAGGGAGCTTACGGTATGAAGAAAAAAACCGCGTTTGTATTTGCAGGCGGGGGAAGTCTGGGAGCCATTCAGGTCGGCATGTTAAAAGCCGTGACTTCCGCCGGGATCACGCCTGACTTTCTGGTCGGGGCATCGGTCGGGGCCATCAACGCGGCTTTTTTCGCATCGGACCCGTCAAAAAAGGGCGCGTTACGTCTTGAAAAAATCTGGAAGGGCATCAGACGCCAGGATGTCTTCCAGGTATCCGCCATTGCCGGTGCGCTCGGTTTCTTATCCCGGAGCAATCATATCTGCAGCGAAAAGCCGCTCAAGCGGCTTATTGAAAAACACCTGACCTTTAACAGGCTGGAGGAAACGCATATCCCCTGTCACATCGTGGCCACGGACATGTTCAACGGCGTTGAAGTATCTTTTTCAAAGGGCCCGGCGGTTGATGCGCTTCTTGCCAGCTCCGCCATACCGGGCGTTTTTCCTCCGGTAAAGCTCGGTGAACACTATCTGATAGATGGGGGCGTCACGAATAACACCCCTATTTCAGTTGCCGTTGCCAAGGGCGCCGGGCGGGTGATTGTTTTTCCCACGGGCATGAGTTGCGGCCTGAAAACCCCGCCAAAGAGTATTGTGGAGATGGCGATACAGACATTAAACCTGGCCGTGTCGCACCGGTTGCGGTTCGACATGCAAAAATTCGGCAATTCATCTGAAATCATCGTGCTTCCCGTGCTCTGCCCCCTGGATGTATCGATATTCAACTTTTCAAGGACCGAAGAACTGATCGGCCGCGCCGAGAAAAACATCACCCAATGGATTCAAAACAACGGCATGGATGGGCCCGGGAATTTTGATATATTGCGTCCCCATTACCATTGATGATCTCGTAAAAAGTCAGGCACCCCGGTAAAGATGGCTAAGTAGAAAGTTCCATATACAAGGCGTAGTTGTCGCGAAAGCGGAGGCATACATATAGTATTCCGAGCATTTCGCGACCCGCTACAACGCAGTAGATGGGACTTTTTACGACGCCATCACCATTGATGATCTCGTAAAAATCAGACAAACATCATGGTTGCCATTGCATATCAAGCCCATATCCTGTATTTTAAAAAATCATAATCAACATACGCCACAAACCAAAAGAAAGGGGACCTCATGAGAAGGTTGAAGGTAATACTGGCTGTGGGTTGCTGCATTGCTTTTAAGGATATTCAACAATGCCCGGTTTTTTCGACCGCTCGGATAAAAAGCAGATCAAATGATGCCGGCACTCTTTTCACCTGATTTTTAAATCCATCCCGCATAAGGAGCAACGCATGAAGACAATCGTTAATATAAGCCTGGGCCCCGGCGATGATGACTATGATTTTACGACACGGTTCATGGATACCGATTTCCACATCATGCGCTTTGGTACCAACGACGATACCGAAGTAGCCGCAGAACTGCTTGAGGAATGGGGAGAAAAGGCGGATGCCATCGGGCTTGGCAAAGTACAGTTTCCCTATTTTATAGGCCCGAAACGAACGTTGGAGAAAAAATCCGAAAAAGTCTGCCGGCTCGGGGAACAAATGACCACCCCGGTGACAACCGGCCATTCCTTGAGGACAGTTGGGCACGAATGGTCGATCCGCCACATCCAGTACACATTCGGCAACAATTATTTCAATAACTGCCGGGCCCTCTTTTTTTCCGGCATGATTAATACCCCGATTGCCGAAGCGCTTGCCGAATATACAGATAATCTCAAATTCTGCGACCCTGTTATTGAAAACGGCATCCCCAAGCTCTTAACTTCCCTTTCCGACCTGAAAAAATACGCCACCGGAATCCATGACGTTTTGAACTGGGTCCCCAGCAAATCACTTTCAAACTATGCCATGCCGCTGCGGACATATAATGATTTTATAATCAGGCGCGCCATTATCAATTCCAGCATTATTGTGGTTCCGTATTATAATTTTTACGGTTATTTAAAATCATGCGGAATAAAGGAACTTTCCGGAAAAATCGTCATTACGTCAACGGCGTATGATGATCGCGTGAAATTCCTGAAAGAACGTGGGGTATCGGTAATCATAGACACCACGCCCAAGATGCTTGAAAAAGTCGTGGGCGTAAGCGTGCTCGAGGCGATGATAATGGTTGCCCTTGGCAAAAATTGCGAAACCCTTTCACGGGACGATCTCCTTGAAGTTATTACCCAGCTCAGGATGGACCCCCGGGTAGTCTACCCCTCGGGGGAAAAAAAGAGGGTCAACCGGTTCGCCTTCGTGGTGCACCCCCTGTCCCGGGATTATCTGAAAAAAATCCCGCCAATCGGTATTGCCTCGAAAATCCTGCCCGGGGCGGCCATGGACACCGTCGAAAAGGTCATGGCCTATTCCCCGCCGTTTGTTTATTCAAAGGTGACGGGTATCCGATCTCCCACGGGAGTCGAAGCGGAAGGCTGGCTCATCGCCATCGGCGCCACCCCTAAACAGATGCTTGCCCACAGTCCTGAATTCATAAACGCCAGACTCTTAAAGGCGGTTTCAATCGCCAAAAATCTCGGGGCCCAAATCGTCGGGCTCGGGGCGCTTACAAAGGCCATGGGAGACGCCGGTGTAACCGTGGCCAAAAATGCCGAAATTCCGGTTACAACGGGTAATAGTTACAGCGCCTCGGCGGCCCTGTGGGCTGCGGCCGACGCCGTCCGCCGCATGGGACTCATAAAGGTGACCCGTGGGGAAAAAATCAAGGCCAAAACCATGGTCATAGGGGCCACGGGAGCTGTGGGGTCTGTGTGCAGCAAGCTTTTAGCCACCGCCTTTGACGAACTCTACATGGTCGATGTTCATGACGCCAAGCTCCTTACCTTGCGGGCTTCCATTTTAAACGAATTCAAGGATGTAAACGTACATATCACCACCCGCGCGGACCGGTTCCTATCCGACATGGATGTTATTGTCACGGCCACGACTCCCGCACCCGGAGGAAAAATCATCGACATCATGCAAGTCAAGCCGGGATGTATTATAACCGACGTGAACCGGCCCTTAAACTTCAGCGCAAAAGAGGCCGCAAACAGGCCGGATGTTTTAATCATCGCATCCGGCGAAATCGAGCTGCCCGGAGAGCCTGAAATGAAGGATATCGGCCTTCCGCCTGGAGTCGCCTATGGAAGCCTTGCAGAGGCGATCGTGCTGGCCCTGGAAGGAAGGTTTGAAAATTTCAGTGTCGGCCGGGATATTGAATGGAAAAAGGTCAGTGAAATCTATAAAATGGGCTTAAAGCACGGCATGAAACTTGCCTCTATCTCAGGTATAGAGGGAATACTTAACGATGAGGACTTCAAGCGGGTTGCAGGCCTGGCCCGGAAGAGCAGTAAGGGAAAACGATAAAACATCAGGACCATCCGGGCCCGATGATGACAAACAAAGGAGAAAACAGGGACGGGCCGCAGCCCGTCCTGTCATATTATGAATCCTGTGCGAAAAATCATAAAAAAACACCTTAAAACAATTGAGGTGCCGGCAGACCTTGACAGCGTAACAACAATCGGCAAGGGGGAAGCCGACCCCGTTGATACGGGCATGACCGAAATCGATATTTCCGCTATCTGGGAAAGCGTTGAAGACCTTTATAAAACCGGCGTGTACCCGGGGATCAGCCTTTGCCTGAGGAGGCACGGCCGCCTGGCTATAAACCGCGCAATCGGACACAGCCACGGCAACGGTCCGCTGGACCCGCCTGATTCCCGGAAAACATTGATGACAACCGATACTCCCGTCTGCCAGTTTTCCGCGTCCAAGGCCATAACCGCCATGGTTATTCACCTTCTGGCAGAACGGGACATTATCGATTTAAACACGCCCGTAGCCTTCTATATCCCCGAGTTCGCCGCCAACGGCAAACAAAAGGTCACCGTTTACGATCTGGTTTCGCATCACGGCGGAGTTCCTTTGGTGCCTAAAAAATCCGACCCTGAAATCCTGTTTGACCCCCAGGCGTTCGCCCAACTCGTATGCAGTTTAAAGCCTGCGTCTGCCGGCGGAAAAACAAGAGCCTACCACGCAATTACCGGAGGCGCCGTATTGGGAGAACTTGTGCAAAGGGTCACGGGCCGGAGCATAAGGAGATTTCTTGCAGAGGAAATACAAAAGCCCCTTGGATTCAGGTATTTTAGTTATGGAGTAAAAGACGCCGATATTGCCTCGGTTGCCACAAATTATGACACCGGCCCTCCCCTGGTTTTCCCGTTTTCCACATTGGCGGCAAGGGCGCTTGGCGCAAGCTGGGGCGAGGTAGTCAGGGTATCAAACGAGCCCCGTTTCTTAAAAACAATCATACCTGCGGCAAATCTTGTTGCAACCGCAGATGAGATGTCCAGGTTCTTCCAGATGATGTTAAACGGGGGTATTCTCGACGGGGTGAGGATCTTTTCGCCAAAAACCATTGATACCGCGATCAACCCCTATGGGAAAATGGGAATCGACCGGACCATGATCATTCCCATGCGCTACAGCGCGGGACTCATGCTCGGGGCCGACCCCATGGGAATGTGGGGACCGTTTTCCGACAAGGCATTCGGGCATGTGGGCTTTATTCACATCCTATGCTGGGCCGACCCGTCCCGCGACATCTCCGTATCGCTTCAGACAACCGGTAAATCCCTGGTTGGGAGCCATGTCTCAAAACTTGTCCGGTTCCTCATGGCAACTGGACGGCATTGCAGGATTGAAGACAGCGCCCTTGCGAATACCCAAAAACGATTCTCCGCCCCCCTGCTGGTTGAAAAGGCATTCAGAAACTTACTGCTTTAAGGGCGGTTGTCGGTTTTCAGTTGACGGTTAGCACGATTAGCAGAACAGTGTATGAACCGGGTTGTTGACAAATTGTACAAACTTTTCTGGCGCGGCGACGACTCTAAACTCACAACATTTTCAAACCCACAACATAACGTCCCGGATCACGGTGCCTGCTGTTCATCCAGTTCCTTTAAGGCGTTCATGAGCATCCCCATGAAATTTCCCAGAGCTGGGCGTCCTTCAGCGCCTGCCGGCAATTCAGGCTCAAAGGAAAAGCTTCCCTCCCTGGTCTTTACTATGGAAATCACTGCCTCATGGCCTGCGTTTCCATCATAGGAGGCAAAAACAATATCCCCGTTTCTGAAATAAATTTCTCCCTGACCCAGGGGAAGCTTAAAATTTAAAACCCCGGTCTTGCGGTTTAAATTCAGGGCTTGAAGGAGTTCCTCGGGCGGCATGTCGGAAAGTCTCCCCCCCATGGCCGACGAAAGGTCTTTGGCCCTGTCTATGGTCGTCCTTGCCAGCCTGCCTGCAAGCAGGCGGGTAAAATATGACTGCAAGGCCGGATACCTGGGCAGAACGCTGTTTAATTCGCCGCTGGAAAGCCGTAAAACAGAGGTTGCCGACACGGCCTTGACGGTGGCTCCAACCGGATTCCCGCTGATAAGGCTCATCTCACCAAAAACATCCCCTTTTGAGAGGGTTGCGAGAATATTTCCGTCTCCGTCAATAACGGCCACGTTTCCGGCAATAATGATATAAAGATCCGTGCCCGGCCGCCCCTTTTCTATGATAATCTCATTTTTTTTAAGAGGTTTGAATCCCAGATCCTGCATACTGGCAAGCCTTAAACGATACAAAAAGCCGCGCATGCTTTTCCGGTCAAAGGATTCAAACATGGGAAGGCCCAGAAGAAGGCTCGACACGGCGGCTATGCTCTTTTCATCAACTTTGCTTCTATAGCCTCCTTGCGATTCTCCCAGTGCCTCGACCCTGTACCTGATCCTGCCGGGACATCCGGACCTGGCCCCGGTGCAGTCAAGTTCCACAGGATAAGTGCCGGCATCACTTATCCCCGGATAAATGTTTGCTAAATCCGCACATAGGCTTAAACATAAAAAATTTTCATTACCAAGGCGTACCGCCCGGCCCGAGAAGGAAAAAATATCGCCGTCAGCATGAAACGGACAATTATCCACTGAAACGACAACAACACGAATATCCGAAAAATCCATATGTGCTCCATAAAACCAAAAAATATATCCGGCCGATAACACAGCCCGGATTAATTACATGAACGTCCACAAATAAAAAGGGCATTCCACCCTTAAGATGAAATGCCCTTTTTGTCAGCTTGGATGCTTTAAGCTATTCGACCATAACATTAACTGCCGCAGGGCCTTTCTGGCCCTGCTCCAGAGTAAATGACACTCTGTCGCCTTCATTTAGAGTCTTGAATCCGCTTGAAGCGATACCGGAATAATGCACGAAAACATCCGTGCCATCTTCACACTCGATAAAACCGAAACCCTTTTTCTCGTTGAACCATTTTACGGTTCGTTCCCTTAACTGATCCCTCAGCCATAGTGACGTCCTCCTTTCATAAAATTTCTCTTAGTCCCAGACTTCAGGTCGCCACTGCTTATTGAGGGTCTACCTTTGGAAAGAAACCGGCCGGATATTTTTCTCGGCCCTTTAAAGATTGCCAGCATATTACACCATGACCCGTTAAAGTCAAGTGATTTTTATATACTTTTTATAACATTTGCCTTAGCCTTTTATCCATGTTATATTCATCGATCTTATTTATAAACGTCTAAAATTATTGGAAAATTAAAAAACATGAGCTTTGAAAATTTGGATTTGATTGACGAGTTATTAAAGGCAGTTAAGGAGCTCGGTTTTATTGAGCCCACGCCCATCCAGACAGATGCAATTCCTGAAATTATTGGAGGGGACAGGGATCTTGTGGGACTTGCCCAGACCGGGACAGGTAAAACCGCGGCTTTTGCCATACCCATGATCCAGTTAATTGATTTTGATCTTGCACATACTCAAGGCTTGGTGATTTGCCCCACCCGGGAACTTTGCATGCAGATTTCAGATGATATTAAGAAGTTATGCAAATATGTAAAAAACTCGAAGGTTGTTGCCGTTTACGGAGGCGCAAGCATAGAAAACCAGAGAAATCAGATCAAAAGAGGCACTCAGATTATTGTGGCGACGCCAGGCAGATTGCTTGATCTTATTAATCGAAAAATCGCAAAACTTTCATATGTCTCATATCTGGTTCTTGATGAAGCGGATGAAATGCTCAATATGGGGTTTCAGGAAGATTTAGACGCCATTCTCGCAAATACGCCATCTACGAAAAGGACCTGGCTGTTTTCCGCGACAATGCCCAATGAGGTTGCAAAAATCGCAAAAAAATATATGAAAAACCCGGTTGAAATAACCGTGGGCAAGAAAAACAGTGGTGCGGAAAATATTTTACACGTGAATTATATCATTAAAGAAAGGGATAGATATCAGGCGTTAAAACGAATTATCGATTATTATCCGGACATTTATGGTCTTGTATTTTGCCGCACGCGAATAGAAACCCAGGAAATAGCGGAAAAACTGATCAAAGACGGCTATAGCGCCGAAGCCCTCCATGGCGATCTTTCCCAGGTGGTACGTGATAAAGTCATGCGCAGATTTAAAACCAAGTCGATACAACTCCTTATTGCAACAGATGTCGCCGCCCGCGGAATAGATGTTGCCGATATTACCCACATAATTAACTATAAACTCCCCGATGAGGCGGGAAACTATACTCACAGGAGCGGCAGAACGGCAAGAGCGGGTAAATCGGGAATCTCAATAGCCATCATCAATTCCCGGGAAAAAGGGAAATTGCAGTTCATAGGGAAAAAAGCCGGAGTTAAATTTAATTATGCTAAAATCCCGGAAGGATATGCGATTTGTGAGAAACAGCTCTACTCCATGATCAGCAGACTGGTGGAAGTTGAAGTGGACCAGAAAGAAATCGGACGCTTTCTTACGCCTGTCTACAGCACATTAAATGACCTTACAAAAGAAGAACTTATTTGCAAGTTTGTTTCAATTGAATTTAACCGCTTTCTTAATTATTACAAGGATTCCAAAGATATCAATGCATCATTGAAAAAAAAGATAAATACGGATCGTCCTGTTAAAAAAGATCAACCACAAAAAAGATCAAGATATGGAAAATCAAAACGTTTTTTCTTAAATTCGGGTTCCATGGACAACCTGCAAAAAGGCGCCCTGATAAGGACGATATGCAGCAGGGCCGGAATCAACTCTCAAAAGATCGGTCCTATAGAAATCATGCGGGAATTTTCTTTTTTTGAAGTTGAAACAAGTGTTGCGGCTAAAGTGTTAAAATCAATGAAAGGCGCTAAAATTGATGGCCGAAATATTCGGGTTCAGTATGCGGAAAATAAGAAACCGCAAGCTAAATACCCTAAAAAAAGCAGTTAGGTTATAGCTGATGGCGCCGTGCTGATCGAGTAATAGCGCAGCAGCCGCTTTCCCAGGGTTTCAGCAAGCTTTTTATAGAAAATCAAGCCATTTTGACTGTCCTCCTGGAGCAATTTCAAGAGGTTTTTTCTCCACCTTCCGAACTATGCCCGGTTCAAGGCACTCAGCGGTTGCGGAAAAGTTTCCCCGGCCCGGAAAAATTCTTTGACTATCATGAAAAAAGGTTTTACCCTTTCCCCATCATTTGCTGGAACAATTTGATGTGATCAATTGATGAACCAAATAAATCCATAACAAGGAGGAAAGAACATGGCGTTAAATCTCGATGCCATCGGCCGGAAAATCGGGCCGGTCACAAAAGAATACGGCTGGAAGGATGCGGTCCTCTATGCCCTGGGCGTGGGAGCCGGTTTTGACGAGCTGGAATTCGTATACGAAAAGGACCTCAAGGTCGTACCCAGTTTCGCCATTGCCGTGGTCTTCGAGTTTCTCTCCCACATTGCGTCAGGCGCAAACATCAACCTCGCGGGAATTCTTCACGGCGAACAGGACCTGACCATGCATGCGCCGCTCCCGGTCGAGGGCAAACTCGTGACATCCGGCAAAATAACCCACATGTACGATCTCGGCAAGGATAAAGGCGCCGTTGTCGTAGGAGAGAGCACAACCTGTGATGACAAGGGACGGCGTCTCTTTTCCTCCACTATCCGCCTGATGGCGCGCCTGGACGGCGGATTTAACGGCGAGGCTTCCCCCAAGGTTAAAATCGGATTCCCGGACCGTGCGCCTGACTTTGAAATCGAAGATCATCCATCCGCTGACCAGCCGCTTATCTACAGGCTTTCCGGAGATATTTTCCAGCTCCACGTGGACCCGGAATTCGCTAAAATGGCCGGGTTTGAAAAACCAATCATGCACGGGCTGTGCACCCACGGGTTCGCCTGCCGGGCATTGGTAAAGAGCCTCATCCCCGGGGAGCCGGAACGGATGCACAGGTTAAACTGCCGTTTTTCAAGGCCCCTCTACCCCGGCGATCCGGTTAAAATACAGATATGGAAGACACAGGAAGGCAAGGCGGTATGGAAAGTCATTAACGCAAAGACAGGCGAAACCGTAATTAACAACGGCGTCTTTGAATACGGAGACATTCCAAAGGATGAAATCCGCTTTGACGGCCGGGTTGCGATCATCACCGGCGCGGGCGGAGGACTCGGCAAAGCCTATGCCCTGGAGCTTGCAAGGCGTGG
Organism: Deltaproteobacteria bacterium; assembly: GCA_013151835.1. Taxonomy (GTDB): domain Bacteria; phylum Desulfobacterota; class Desulfobacteria; order Desulfobacterales; family Desulfosalsimonadaceae; genus JAADHK01. The sequence goes on along the minus strand of JAADHK010000143.1, from coordinate 11,976 downwards.
CGCAAAAATTGTTGTAAACGATCTGGGCGGTGCGCGTGATGGTTCCGGAGAAGGCTCGGCCACACCGGCCCAGAAGGTCGTTGACGAAATTACGGCTGCCGGCGGCGAGGCGGTTGCCAATTATGATAACGTGGCCACGCCCCGGGGCGGGGAAAACATCGTAAAGACTGCGCTTGATGCCTTTGGCACGGTCGATATCGTCATCAATAACGCGGGTATTCTTCGTGACAAGAGTTTCATGAAGATGGAGCCGGAACATTGGAAGGCTGTTCTTGATGTCCATTTGAACGGTGCATATCACGTCACGAAACCCGCCTTTGCCGTGATGCGGGAAAAGGGATACGGCAGGATCATCATGACCACTTCGGCAGCCGGACTCTACGGCAATTTCGGCCAGACCAACTATTCCGCCGCCAAAATGGGTCTTGCGGGCTTCATGAACACGCTCAAGCTGGAGGGGAAAAAATACAATATCCTGGTGAACACCGTGGCCCCGCTCGCGGCTTCCCGCCTTACCGAAGACGTGTTGCCGGAAGAACTGCTGGAAAAGGTCAAGCCTGAATTCGTGGCGCCCATGGTCCTTTTTCTCGCATCCGACAGGTGCGAAGTTTCGGGAAGAATCTACAATGCAGGCATGGGATGTTTTAACCGTGCCGCAGTCGTAACCGGTCCCGGCACAACCCTGGGGGATGGAACAGAGGAACCGGCCATCGAGGACATTGCCGCAAACCTTTCCAAAATCGCAGCAATCAAAAACGGCAAGGAATATTTTGAATTAAACGAAGCCGTTGCCGATGTAATCAACGCGTTTTCGTAAACAAAAAGGAGAGATAAAATGACTGGCATAACATCATACGGCGCATACATACCGCGGCTGAGACTGAGCAGGTCCGCAGTCTACCAGGCCATGGGCTGGTTCGCTCCGGCCATTATCATGGCGGCCCAGGGAGAAAGGTCCATGTGCAACTGGGATGAAGACGCGCTCACCATGTCCGTTGAAGCCTCGCGAAATTGTATCCGCGGGCTTGACAAATCGACTATTGACGGCCTTTACCTGGCCTCCACCAGCCTGCCCTTTGCAGACAGGCAAAATGCCGGGATCGTATCAACGGCCTTAAATCTCAAAGAAGAAATCATAACCGCTGATTTCACATCCTCCCAAAAGGCCGGGACATCGGCTTTGATCACGGCGCTGGAAACGGTTTCCGGCAAAGCCCGGAAAAACATCCTTGTCACCGCTGCAGACCGCCGGGAAACCCGGCCGGCCGGGTTTTATGAACTCTGGTACGGCGACGGCGCGGCCTCTTTTCTGGTGGGCGATACCGACGTGATCGCCACATTCGACGGCGCGTTTACCGTATCCTGCGATTTCATCGACCATTTTCGCGGATCGACCAACCGCTTCGACTATACCTGGGAAGAAAGATGGGTCAGGGATGAAGGGTATTCCAAAATCATCCCCCAGGCCGTAAACGGACTTTTCCAAAAACTGAACATCAAAATCGATGATGTCGACAAATTAATATATCCCTGCTTTTTTTCGGCTGAGCACAAAAAAATCGCCAAAAAGCTCGGGGCATCGCCAGACAAGGTCGCAAATAACCTTCATGAATCCGTTGGAGACACAGGTTGCGCCCATGCGCTTCTCATGCTCACCGCCGCGCTTGACGACGCAAAACCCGGCGACAGGATCGTAGTGGCCGGGTTCGGACAGGGTTGCAATGCAATCTGTCTTACCGTCACCGAGAATATCCTTAAGCTCCAGGAAACACAGAAGTTTAAAGCGGTTTTAGAGAATAGCGAAACCACGGACAATTATACGAAATGGCTGGTTTTCCGGGAACTCATCACACCGGATATGGGAATCAGGGCCGAAGCTCCCACCCAGACGGCTTTAACCACCCTGTGGCGCAAGCGAAAAATGCTCACCGGGCTTGTGGGCGGGAAATGCGCCCAATGTGGCACCGCGCAATTTCCCATGACCGAAATCTGCGTCAACCCGGACTGCGTTGCCCGCCACACACAGGAAGAATACGAATATTCCGAAATTCCGGCCAGGGTCAAGACCTTTACGGGTGATCTTCTGGCGGTTTCAGTCGATCCACCCCATATCTATGGCATGATCCAGTTCGAGGGGGGCGGCCGTTTCCTGGCCGATTTTACCGACTGCAAACTCGAAGACGTCAAGGTCGGGCTCCCGGTGCGCATGGTTTTCAGGCGCCGCACGCAGGACAAGGAAAAGGGGTTTGTAAACTATTTCTGGAAGGCCACACCGGTTCCCGGCGCCATAGAGGAGTTAAACAAATTAAGGTTCGACGGCCGGGTCGCGGTGATTACCGGCGCGGGCGGCGGGCTCGGCAGAGTCTATGCCAAAGAACTTGCAAAGAGAGGCGCAAAGATTCTTGTAAACGATCTGGGCGGTGCGCGCGACGGTTCAGGAGAAGGCTCCGCCACCCCGGCCCAGAAGGTCGTGGACGAGATCAAAGCTGCCGGCGGCGAGGCGGTTGCCAACTATGACAACGTGGCCACGCCCGAGGGTGGAGAAAATATCGTGAAAAGTGCCATGCAGGCTTTCGGCCGCATCGATATCCTCATCAACAACGCGGGAATCCTGCGCGACAAGAGCTTCCTGAAAATGGATCCCGAAAACTGGAACTCCGTGCTCGCGGTCCACTTAAACGGCGCTTACAACGTTACACGCCCGGCCTTTGCAACCATGCGGGAACAGGGATTCGGCCGGATTGTCATGACAACTTCCGCTGCCGGCCTTTACGGAAACTTCGGACAGACCAACTACTCTTCGGCCAAAATGGCGCTTGTGGGACTCATGAACACACTCAAGCTCGAAGGGAAGAAATACGATATCAAGACCAACACCATCGCGCCCCTGGCGGCATCCCGGCTCACCGAAGACATCCTGCCGCCGGATCTCCTGGCAAAGATGAAGCCCGAATTTGTGGCGCCCATGGTCCTTTACCTCTGCCATGAAGATTGTGAGACCAGCGGGGAAATTTTCAACGCCGGCATGGGGTATTATAACCGGGCCGCCGTGCTGACCGGGCCGGGCGTGAAGCTGGGGGATGTTGAAAATCCGCCCACGGTGGAACAGATAAGTGAAAACTTTGAAAAAATAAACGACATGGACGGGGCAAAGGAATATGACGACACCAATTCAGCCATCTTCTCCCTTGTATCTCCTCCCGAGAAAAAGGAGAAGAAACCTGCTGGAGACGAAGGGGCTCCCGGCATAACCGTCGCGCAGATCTTTGAAAAAATGCCCGAAGCGTTCAAGCCCGATGCCGCAAAGGGGGTTGATGTCGTATTCCAGTACGCCATCACCGGACCCGACGGAGGCGAATGGGTTGTGACAGTATCCGGTGGAACATGCGAGATTAAATCCGGCACGGTCGACAAGCCGACCTGCACGCTTAAGATCGGGGATTCGGATTTCATCGACATGATTTCCGGAAAGCTCGACCCCATGGGGGCATTCACGTCCGGCAAGCTCAAGATATCAGGAGACGTGATGAAATCCCAGCTCATAGGGAAGCTCTTTTCCATGTGATTGACGAAAATAGCAAAGGAGGATTTATACTATGGCTACAGGAATTAAAGATAAAGTTGCAATCATAGGGATGGGCTGCACCCGTTTCGGAGAACGATGGGAAGTGGGCGCGGAAGAACTCATGGTCGAGGCTTTCGAGGAATGTCTCGAGGATTCCGGGCTCGAGGTAAACGATATCCAGGCGGCCTGGTTCGGCTCGTGCATGGACGAGGTGAACGTCGGCAAGACGGCCATGCCCATGGCCACGACACTGAGGCTTCCCATGATCCCGGTGACCCGGGTCGAAAACTATTGCGCCACCGGAACAGAGGCTTTTCGGGGAGCATGCTACGCCGTTGCATCCGGCGCATATGACATCTGCCTGGCCCTGGGCGTTGAAAAACTTAAAGACACTGGTTACGGCGGGCTTCCGGGCGCCGGATCAAACGCGGGAAGCCTTCTGTGGCAGTGGTGGCCGAACCTCACCGCGCCCGGATCATTTGCCCAGCTCGCATCGGCCTATGGCGCTAAATACAGAATAAAGGATAAGGACATCAAACGGGCCATGGCCCATATCTCGGCCAAGAGCCATGCCAACGGCGTGCTCAATCCCAAAGCCCATCTGCGCAAGGCCGTGACCGAGGAACAGATTATGGCGGCCCCCATCATCGCCTCACCTCTCGGCCTTTTTGACTGCTGCGGAGTAAGCGACGGATCTGCCTGCGCCATCGTAACCACGCCTGAAATCGCCAAAAAAATGGGCAAAAAAGACTTTGTTTCGCTCAAGGCCGCCCAGCTCGCCGTGAGTTCCGGCCAGGAAATCGCGTATAACGACTGGGACGGCGACCATTTCATGACGACTTCCAAGTGCAGCCTTAAGGCATATAAAGAGGCCGGCATATCGGACCCCAGAAAAGAGATATCCATGATGGAGGTTCATGACTGCTTTTCCATCACGGAATTGTCCACTTATGAAGACCTGCATATTTCCGAACGCGGCAAAGCGGTAAAAGATATCATGGACGGGTTTTACGACCGCGATGGCGGCGGAGTCCCCTGCCAGGTTGACGGCGGCCTCAAATGCTTCGGTCATCCAATAGGGGCTTCGGGAATCCGGATGCTCTATGAAATGTATCTCCAACTCCACGGTCGGGCGGGAGAAAGACAGATCGAAAACCCCAGGCTCGGGCTCACCCACAACCTCGGGGGCTTTCCCTTCCAGAACATCTGCAGCATAGCGGTTGTCGGGAAATACGAGGGATAACAGAATGTACGCAATCGCCCGCGCCCCTGCATAGTTAGCAGGGGCGCGGGTTTTTTGCATATTACACTGCGACCCCACTCACCATAGCCCCCCGACCCTCGCCCTTTTCATTCACATTCTACATCGCCGACGTCGGCGATGTAGAATGTCGCATCTTGGGGTCCATTAACGGAAACCCCATCAACGGACCATTTTTCCTTGATTTATGACGAAGATTGAACTAATATTAGTTCAATACCGTTTCAATTGAAAAGGAGCTTATGATGCAACAGGTTAACATACACACAGCCAAGACAAATCTTTCCAAATTAATTGCTGAAGGGAAAGAAGTCGTCATCGCACGTTATGGACAACCAGTGGCAAAATTGGTCCCATTCAAGCCTTTGCGAAAAGACCGTGTCCCCGGATCCGCCAAAGGAAAAATCAGGATGAGCGATGATTTTTTAGAGCCGCTGCCCGATGATATTCTCGATGAATTTTACAAATAGAGGCTATCGATGCAATATTTGCTGGATACTCATGTTCTGATATGGTGGATTACATCTGACAATCGCTTATCTGAAACGGCAAAAAAACTGATAAAAAATTGTCAAAACAATATTTACTGGAGTGTTGCAAGCTCGTGGGAGATATCCATTAAATACGCACTCGGCAAACTGGACTTTGACGAGTCCCCTGAGACTTTGCTTCCTTCCGAACTCGAGAAAAACCATATCGAAACGCTGGCGATTCAAAACGATCATGCATTCCTTGCGGGGGAACTACCCTTTCACCATAAGGACCCTTTTGACCGGATGTTGATTGCACAGGCCCGAATCGAGCACTTTGGCATAATTTCCAATGATTCCAAGCTGAAACTATACGCAGTGGATTCTTACTGGTAGATGCGCCCCTATGCGTGCCCGGTTAGCGTGCCGTGTCATGCACCTGTTTTCAATCCCATCGGTTCCTCAAACGGATGGAATATATGCCTGAAATCAAAAAAACCCGGATGACAAGGTCCATGAACCTTTTCGGGGCTACGAGCGTGGGAGTGGGCGCAATCGTGGGAGGCGGAATCCTGGCTCTCGCCGGTATCGCTTTTTCCACAACCGGTCCGGCAGCCATTGCCGCTTTTGCGTTAAACGGTGTTTTTGCAGCGCTCACGGCCGTAAGCTTTGCCGAAATGGCCGCAGCCTTCCCGGAATCCGGCGGCACATACACATTTTCAAAAAAGGTTTTATCCGCCCCGGCGGCATTTATCGTGGGATGGGTAGTCTGGTTCGCATCGGTAGTCGCGGCGGTCCTCTACGCGCTGGGTTTTGCCTTTTACGCGGCAACCGCCGTTGAAACGGTATTTCCGGCTATCAGTATCATAAACCCCGGGCGGGTGGGTATACTATCCCTTGCAGTCAGCGCAACTGTCTTCTATTCCATGGCCCTTGCCTGGAATAAAGGGGAAGGCGGTCAGTGGGCGACCTGGGGAAAAGTCGTGATTTTCGCCATAATAATAGCTGCGGGATTTATTCAACTTGCCCATCAGCCTTTTTCATCGATCAGCGCCCACCTCACCCCGTTTTTTAAAAACAGGACAATCGGCCTTTTTAAAGCCATGGGCTATACTTTTATCGCGCTCCAGGGCTTTGACCTCATTGCCGCCGTGGCCGGCGAAGTAAAGGAGCCTGAAAAAAATATACCCCGTGCCATTTTCCTTTCACTTGGCATTGCCCTGGCAATATATATTCCTCTTCTTTTCGTAATCTCCACCGCAGGTGTTGCAGACGGACGCAACATAACCGACCTGAGCCGGAGCCATCCTGAAACGGTCATGGCATTTGCGGTAAAAAATTTCATGGGCCCGGCCGGATACTGGCTCATCATGGTCGGGGCCGCCATGGCCATGCTCTCGGCCCTGAGGGCTAACCTTTTTGCCGCATCCAGGATCGCCATGGCCATGGCCCGGGACAGGACACTTCCCCGCCGGTTCGGGCACATAAGCAGATCCAGGCATACCCCGATTCACGCCATTGTCCTGACACTGGTGATGGTGCTTGCCGTACTTTTCATCATTAACGATGTGTCGGAGGCGGGGGCCGCCGCAAGCCTGATATTTCTGATATCATTCGCCCTTGCCAACTGGACCGCCATACTCGTGCGCGTAAGAACAGGCGCCAGGTTCATGCCGTTTCGCGCGCCCTGGTTTCCGGTGATACCGGTCATTGGCGGAACCGCCTGCATTGCCCTCGCGATATTCCAGGGCCTGCAGGTTCCTTCTGCCGGAATAATAGTGCTGGCATGGCTTGCCGCGGGGGGCGCGCTATACCTGATCTTTTTTGCCAGGCGCGCCAGGGTCGTGGATGCTTCCAGCGCGGCCATGGACCCAAGACTTCTTACGCTCCGGGGCCGCAGCCCCCTGGTTCTGGTACCGATCGTCAATCCTTCAAGCGCTTCGTTTATGGTCTCTGTGGCCACTACAATGGCGCCACCGGCCATCGGCAGGGTTCTGCTCCTTTCGGTGGTAAGGCCGCCGGAGAACTGGAATCCCGGGGATCCTCCGGCCCGGCTCATAAATGCACAGACGGTTTTAAAAGAAGCCCTGACCGCGTCTTTTTCATCCGGGCTTGCACCACAGGCCCTGATAACCGTCGCCCCAAAACCGTGGGATGAAATCGCCCGGACCGCCCGGACCTACAACTGCGAAAGCCTGCTGCTCGGATTAAGCGATCTGGACGAAAAAAATGCGCTAAAGGGTATCGAGGGTCTGATGAACCGCGTGGATTCCGATGTAGTTGTCCTTCGCACTGCAAACGACTGGAATTTTTCCTCGATAAAAAGCGTGCTCGTCCCGGTGGGCGGCCGGGGCGGACAGGACCGGCTCCGGGCAAGACTGCTGGGAAGCCTTCAATATTCCGGAATCGAAAGAATTACCTTTTTGAAAATTTTACCGGAAAACGCCGAAGACGAGCAGGTGAAACGATCCAAAAAAATTCTCAGACGACAGGCTGAAGACGAACAAGCGGAACACGCGGAAATCATCGTTATCAAAAACAACAACCCCACGGGTGAAATCATCCGCCGGGCATCCGGCTTCGACCTTTTGATTCTCGGCCTTCAGCGTCTGGGGCCGCGCCGGAAAATGTTCGGGGATGCGGTCCTGAAAATCGCGAAAAGCACATCCTGCGGCCTGATCCTGATCAACCGCAAGGGATGATTTTTATCTTAAAGGAAACACGCATGAAAAAAATACTTTCAGGAATAATCCTTATACTCGCCGTAGCCGCATTGGCCTGGTCGGCGGACGGATTTTCGAGTGCCAAAAAGGCGACTTCTCCCATGATGAAAAACAATACTCAATCCCATACAGCCGTGGCAACCTTTGCCGGCGGATGTTTCTGGTGCGTGGAAGCCGGGTTTGAAAAAACGGACGGTGTAATTGAAGCGGTTTCCGGATACACCGGCGGTGACATGAAAAACCCGGACTACCAAACGGTATCGGCCGGCAAGACCGGCCATGTGGAAGCCGTCAGAATCACCTATGATCCGGACCGGGTATCCTATGAAAAACTGCTGGACACCTTCTGGCGGATGATCGACCCCACGGACCCTGACGGATCATTCGCGGACAGGGGCTCCCAGTACATATCCATAATTTTCTACAATAACGAGGAACAAAAAAAGCTTGCCGAGGCATCAAAGGCGGCCATTGATGCTTCCGGACGATTCAACCATCCGGTTGCAACGAAAATTCAACCAACAGGTCCCTTCTACCCGGCAGAGGATTATCACCAGGACTATTATAAAAAGAATCCCCTGCGCTACCGATTCTACCGGTCGGGCTCGGGCCGGGACCGGTTTATAAAAAAGGCATGGAAGGAAACAAAAAATCCCGGCCCGCTTTTGAACGAAAATGAAAAACCATATCGCAAACCGCCTGCTGATGCTTTAAAACAGATGCTCACGCCCATTCAGTTCCATATCACCCAGGAAGACGGCACCGAGCCGCCTTTTAAAAATACTTACTGGGATAACAAGGCGCCGGGAATCTACGTTGATGTCGTAACCGGCGAGCCCCTTTTTTCCTCGACCGACAAATTTGTATCAGGGACCGGATGGCCGAGTTTTTCCCGGCCCGTATCCCCGGATGCCGTTGTCGAAAAAACGGACCGGCATCTTTTCATGACCCGAACTGAAATCAGGAGCCGGTATGGCGACTCCCATCTCGGCCATGTATTTGCCGACGGCCCCAAGCCTGCGGGCCACAGGTATTGCATCAATTCAGGAGCGCTCCGGTTTGTTCCCGCAGATGAGCTGGATAAAAACGGTCTTGCCCGTTTTAAAAAATTATTCCCATCCAGGTAATTTTGAGGTAAGGATAAAAGGTTAAGGACAAATTTTCCAAAAAACGGCTGCCGTGCACGGCAGTATCTACTAAGGAAGGATCGACGAACAATGGAGAAGAACTGGCGTCTTTGCGATGCATTTAAGACCGTTACACACGATCAGGATAAGGTAAAACCGCCGGAGAAAACCGTTGCGCAGGTTAAGGAAAAATTTTCACGCCTCGACATGGACATATTAAAAGAAGCGGTGCGCATCGATACCGGCCGCCTTGACATACCTGTTTTTTTCAGTGTCTGCGGCATGGACGCCGCAAATCTCACGGGCACATACAAGCAGATGGGAAAAGGTGCAACCCCGGCCCAGGCCGAGGCGAGCGCGGTAATGGAGCTGGTGGAGAGATTTTCCTTTTATTCATTTTTAAACAACCCGAAAAACTTTACACACTCAAGTCTGGCCAAACTCGGCGACCGGGCCGTAAGCCGCGATATGATCGCCCTGTCGGTCGGCGATGAATCAAGGGATGTAAATGCCGCCCTGGACTTTTTTTCAAACCTTCCTTTAAAATGGGCAAACGGATTCAACCTCACCCGTAAACAGGCCGTGTACGTTCCGGTGGACTGGTTTTTCGCCATAAACGAATTCAACGGCACGTCTGCGGGGAACTGTCTTGAAGAAGCCCTGTGCCAGGGCATCTGCGAAATCGTTGAACGCCACGTGTCGGCGCTTGTGTGCCAGGACAAGCCGGAGGTACCGGGTATCCGGCCCGAATCCGCAACCCAGCCTGCGGTAATGGAACTCCTGTCAAAATACGAAAAAAATAAAATCATCATACACGTATCCGATTTCACCTGCGGCATGGGAATCCCCACAGTCGGGGTCATGGCCTGGGACCCAGGCACATTTCCGAAAAAAAGTGAAATCGTATGGACGGCAGGCACGGCCCCGGACCCGCAAAAGGCCTTCAGTCGCGCCCTGACTGAAACAGCCCAGCTTGCCGGCGATTTCGAGCTGAAATCAAACTATGTGGCAAGCGGTCTTCCCAAGCCCGGCTCCCCCGATGAGTTCAAATTCATCACTCATCCGGAATCCATGGTTGATATTTCAAGCCTTCCGGACATTTCGGATAATAATATCCGTATCGAGGTTATCCGCTGCCTTCAAATGCTCAAAGATAGAAACATGGAGGTAATTTCCATAAACACCACCCACCCGGGCCTGGGCATCCCGGCGCTTTATTCAATGTCCCCCGGCACGCGATTTCGTGAAAGGTCCCTTGCGGGTTCCGTTGGGATGTTTACGGCAAAACTGATACTCCAGCAATATCNNNNCGACCGCGCCATCGACATGCTCAACGATATGAAACGGTTTCTTTCCGACAAATACTACATCCATTTTTACATTGGCCAGGCCCTTGTGGAATCGGGCAAGCATTCCTCCGCAATTGACGCATTTGAAAAAAGTCTTGCCCTTGATCCGCCCGTCGAGGACGCCGCCGCCATATCTTCATTCATGGGCGCTGCTTTCAACCAGGCCGGGAAATTCAAGGAGGCGATCCGGGTTCTTGAAAAAGGCGCCGCCCTGGACCCGGACCGGACGGACATATTCAACCAGTTGGGGTATGCGTATTTCAGGCAGAAAAATCACCAGGGCGCAATTGACGCCTTTGAATCCGTGATACGGCTAAACCCCTCATCCGCCATCGATTACGCCAATATCGGGACCAATTACAGGGAACTCGGAGATATTGAAAACGCCATATTTTATTACCATACCGCACTTGAGATAGATCCCGGGATCGAGTTTGCGAAAACGAATTTAACACGACTGACACAAGGGAAATAAGGAGGCATGCCATGTCCATTATCACGATTTCAAGAGGATCATACAGCAAGGGGAAGGAGACGGCCGAAAAACTGGCCGAAAAACTAGGCTATACCTGTATCGGCCGGGATGTGCTCATAGAGGCGTCAAAGCACTTTAACATCCCCGAGGTAAAACTCATCCGCGCGCTATACGACGCACCCTCCATTCTCGACCGCTTCACATACGGCAAGGAGCGGTACGTCTCGTTCATACGGCGGGAGCTCCTCGAATGGGCCCAGAAGGACAACATCGTTTATCACGGCCTTGCGGGCCATTTTTTCCTCCAGGGCATCCCCCATGTGCTCAAGGTCAGGATAAACGCCGATATCGAAGACCGGATCAAGGAGGAGATGAAGCGGGAAAAAATATCAGAGGAAAAAGCCCGTCAGGTCCTGCTCAAGGACGATTACGAAAGGCGTAAATGGGCCATTCACCTCTATGGTATCGACACGGCCGATCCGAGCCTCTATGATCTGGTTTTAAGGATAGACTGCCTGTGCGTTGACGACGCGGTTGATATCATATCCAATGCCGTAAACAGACCCTGCTTCACCACCTCTCCGGCCGCACAGCAGATGATAGACGACCTGGTGGTCTCGGCGCAGATTGAGTCCATGCTGATCAATGAATTTCCACGGGTAAAATGCCGCGTCATTGACGGCGTCGCCCATGTAACGGTCTTTGAAAACATCTCCAAAAAAGGTAAAATCGAATCACAACTGCGTGACCACCTCAAGTCATTTGAAACCATAAAAAGGATCGAAACCCACATAGACCCAATCATATAACAAGGGTACGACTATGAGGCCAACGCCCGGACAATACCGCCCGTAACCGGGCCTTCAAACAGGAATGGTCCCTCGAATTCTGTCTCCCGAATTCCCAAGCGTTATCAATTGTATTGATATTAGCAAGGCAGGGCCGCATCACAATGGGAAGAACCGGTGCGAGTTTATAGGTAGGCATAATGGCTTGCATGTGATCG
>JAADHK010000014.1:17232-25974 GCA_013151835.1 Deltaproteobacteria bacterium | reverse complement strand
GTATATAATTTTATAAATTATATACAATAAAATTATATGTATAAAAAGTTATCATACTTATAAACAGCCCTTATTGTAATAATAATCTTTTAAAGTAAATAAAGAATAAAGGAAAGAAAATGCGGTTTATAATACAAAAAGAAAGCATCTCCGATGTACTAATACGAGTCCAGGGTCTTGCCGGAAGAAAAACCAGTCTGGCAATAACTGAAAATATATTAATAAAAACCAGTGAAAATGGAATTATCATCAGTGCAACCGACCTTGAAACAGGATTTGAGGGATTTTATCCGGCCCTTATTGAAGATGAAGGTGAAATAGCAATTAATGCCCGTAAATTAAATGAAATTGTAAAGAGTTTTCCGATCAGTGAGATTCATGTTCAGGATATGGAAAACAGGTGGGTGGAGATATCTTCGGAAAAGGTTGAATATCACCTTGTCGGGGCCGACCCCGAGGATTATCCAAATATACCGAGAATAGAAAATGTTGATTATTTTAAGATGAATTCCTTGAGTTTAAAGCAAATGATTGAGCAGATGGTATTTATTGCTCCCCGGGGTGAAGAAAAAAGGCCTCATATTGTTGGCGTATTGTTTGAAAGGCTTGAGGAAGAAGGGCAGCAGGTTGTAAGGATGGTTTCAACCGATATAAAAAGACTGGCAAAAGTTGATTATATCTGCGATCCGGAATCGGCCTGCAAGGCGGACAAGAGCATCCTTATTCCCAAAAAAGGGCTTGTGGAGATAAATAAATTTCTGGAAGAAGAAGGTGAAGTAAATATCGGCGTACAGGGAAATCATTTTGTAGTTAAAAAAGAGAATGAAATAATATTGGTAAATCTCATGGAAGGCGATTTTCCGAATTTCACCCCGTTATTAAAGCAGGATCCGTCTTTGAATATTTTTTTTGATAAGGAATTTTTTCTGATGATGTTAAAAAGGATGTCCATCCTTACTTCAGATAATTATAAGGGGGTTGTTTTTCATTTTGAAAACAATCAGCTCCTCATGAGGACCATAAACGCATCCCTTGGTGAATCCAAGGAAACCATAGAAATAAATTACGGCCGGGAGCCACTGGAATTGGCGTTTAATCCCAGGTATTTCATAGAGGCGATAAATTTTATTGGAACTCAAAAAGTTAAGATGAATATAAGGGACAGGGAAAGTCCCTGTTTTATCCTGCCGGACGACGAATCAACTAACCTGCATGTAATCATGCCAATGAGTATGTAATGGAAGATATAAAAAAAATGGAAAACAACAATTACGATCAGAACAGTATTAATGTATTAAAAGGTCTTGAAGCGGTACGCAAGCGTCCTTCCATGTATATAGGAAATATAGATTTCGAAGGACTTCATCATCTTGTGTATGAAATTGTTGATAACAGCATAGACGAGGCCATGGCCGGGTATTGCACCCGCATCAAGGTGGTTATCAATACGGATAAAAGTGTAAGCGTTGAAGATAATGGCCGGGGAATACCCGTGGGAATTCATGAAACGGAAAAAATACCGGCGGTGGAGGTCGTATTAACCAAGCTTCATGCCGGCGGAAAATTTGATCATAATTCATATAAGGTATCGGGAGGACTTCACGGGGTCGGCGTATCGGTTGTAAACGCTCTTTCATCCATGCTTGAGGTGGAAGTGTATTCAAACGGCCAGATACATTACCAGTCCTATTCAAAAGGAATAAAAACGTGTGAACTCAAGGTAATAGGAAAAACCGCCAAAAGAGGAACAAAGGTAAGATTCAAACCCGACATGGAAATCCTCACAAGCGATGAATTTGATTATGATACCTTAAGTCTCCGGCTGCGGGAACTGGCGTTTTTAAACAAGGGCCTTACTATTATCATAGAAGACGAGCGGACCGATGAAAAAGAGGAATTCTGCTATAAGGGCGGTCTTGTCGAGTTTGTTGAATATTTGAACAGGCGCCATACGCCGCTTCACAAAGCCATAATAATTGAGGGGGATAAAAATGACGTTCATGTTGAAGTCGCCATCCAGTATAACGATACATATAAAGAAAAACTTTTTTCATTTGCCAATAATATAAATACGGTGGAGGGAGGTTTTCACCTCATAGGATTCAAGGCCGGCCTGACCAGGACATTAAACCAGTATGCGATAAACTCGGATTTGTTGAAAAAGGTTAAAGCAAAGATTTCAGGCGATGATGTTCGTGAAGGGCTTACCTCAATTATAAGTATACGTATAATGTCTCCGCAATTCGAGGGGCAGACCAAGACAAAGCTGGGTAACAGCGAGGTCAAGGGAATCGTGGAATCCCTGGTAAATGAAAAACTGAGTATATTTTTAGAAGAAAATCCATCCGTATCAAAGAGGATTATAGGCAAGGCGGTAGACGCGGCCAGGGCTCGGGACGCCGCCAAGCGTGCCCGTGATATCGCGAGAAGCAAGGGTTCGATGATGGACTCCACCCTGCCGGGAAAACTGGCTGATTGCCAGTCCTCAGACCCGACGGAACGGGAATTATACCTGGTGGAGGGAGACTCGGCCGGAGGTTCGGCAAAACAGGGGAGAGACAGGAAAACCCAGGCGATTCTACCATTGAAAGGAAAAATTTTAAATGTTGAAAAAGCCCGGTTCGACAAGCTGTTAAGGAGCGAGGAAATAAAGAATATGATTACGGCTCTTGGAACCGGCATTGGTGAGGATGAATATGATATTGAAAAAATTAAATATCACAAGATAATAATAATGACGGATGCGGATGTTGACGGATCGCATATCAGAACGCTTTTATTGACCTTTTTCTACCGACAGATGCCTGAAATAGTTGAAAAGGGATATCTTTATATCGCACAACCACCCCTTTTCAAATTATCAAGGGGAAAAAAGGATCAATATTTAAAAGATGAGAAATTATTCACGGAATTTATATTAAAAAGAGTGTGCGAGGAAAAATATATCAAGGCAAATGGGGAACATGGAGAAAGCGCCGAGCTGACAGGACCTGCTTTTTATCTCTTTATAACCGGAATGGCAGAATATTTAAATATTTTGTGGAGGTTTGAGCGCCAGGGAATCAATCCCGAAATAATAGAGAAGATGATAAAAAACAGGGTCTATGACAAGACTTTTTTAAAAGATGCGGAGCAGATGAATGAATTGAAAAAACTTTTTATATCAGATGGTTTTAAAGCTGAAGAACCTGTATGGAACGATGAAAAACAGGTGTACGAAATGATGGTTCATCCAAAAGCCGAGGCGGAGGATGAAGGCATAGAAACCATATCCCTGTCCGAGAAATCCCATGTGTTGATGGGAAGGAGCCTGGTACATTCCAGGGATTATCAGAAGGCTCTGGTAATATATAAAGACCTGATTAAATATGACACGGACCGGTTTGAAATTTTCACAAAGGATAAGGAAGAAGAAAAGCCGGTTGTTATTAAAAGTAAACGGGAACTGGTTCGATATCTGATGGATCAGGGTAAAAAAGGGTTGTCTATTCAGCGATATAAAGGACTTGGTGAAATGAACCCCGGGCAGTTGTGGGATACGACCATGAATCCTGAAACCCGGTCCCTGCTCCAGGTAAAAATAGAAAATATAGTGGAAACAGACGATATATTCACCGTTCTCATGGGAGACGAGGTGGAGCCCAGGAGAAAGTTTATCCAGGATAATGCCCTGGAAGTCAGCATGTTAGACATATGATGGACTTTAAGAGTCCGTCGAAAGCTTTGTAATGAGGGCGGAAACACTATATTTATCTGCTTCTTATAATATCAGAAATATCTCAAAAATTCCTCCTGAAAAATAAAACCATTGGTGAAAAAATGAAAATCCCGGATAAACATTTTTTAAATAAGTGGTGGCAGGAAGCCAGAAAGAATTATAGCCACGAGGAGTTGCTAAGATATTTTACTGAAAACAGGGAAAAACTCGAATCTTATGTTTCGGAAATAGACGGAAAAAAAACCTTTTACAGGCTGATGGAAAGATTTTTTAAATTTCTGTCAAGAATTGCCGGTGCCGCAGACCGCGTTTCAGAAAGAATGCAGGAAAAATTTGCCCGCACCCGCGTTTTAAATAAATCAGTAACAAAGTTCAGGGAGTTTAAAAACCACTTAAATTTTAAAGAATTAATAGAGTTTATGAGGGTTAAGATTTTTTCTTTGAGAAAATCTCCGCATAATGAAAAAGCGATTTTACTGTTAGAGGAGATAATTGAAAAAGCAGGAAAACACGGGTTGGATATAAATAAATATTTTCCTGATATTTATAAAAAAGTAAAGGAGAAAAAATATCAGCTTTTACAGCATAAATTTTTCAGGGAATTTTCTAAATCAAGGCTGGAACAATTACTGGCCATCCCCTTTAATTTTGAAAGATGTATTTTTCCCGTTCTCCCGGACAGCTCTTTTTGGCACAGGATATTTGAAAAACTCGAGAGAAAAAAGGTCGCGGACATAATTTTATTTGACAAAAAAGGCAATAAAATATCCTTTAATTCATCGACAAAAGTTGAGTTAAGAAAATCGGAAACAATAAAAACGTTAAGAGATATTTTAAGGTTAAAGGAAATGGGGCGGCGGATATTTTTCGTGGGTCATCATGAGGGATACCTCGGACCGTATTTTGTACGCAGCGTGATAAGAAAACTGGGATTTGAAAAATTAACCGGCAACTGCAACACGATCGTTGGACCACGAATGTTTTCCAACGTAGTATTGCGAAACGGGGCCGCGAATGTGGGAAATTTGCTTATTACGGTTCCCTCGCAAAAAACAACCAGGATAAAAACAAGCGGGCTGGCGGATGCGTTAAGAAAAACGGCAAAAAAAACACAGGCTCTTATAAAGCTTGATCAAAACGATTTAAACGTATTGGAAAATCTGGAATATGAAGAGTTTGTCAGGCTTTTTGCAAACGAGACCGGAGGGGAAGATTTTTTAGATAAGCAAATTGCTGAAGTGGATGAAAAAAATGAAAGTAACTTACATAAAATAAAGGAAATAACAAAAGCCGACTACGAGCTTTTTAAAAAAATCATGAGGGAGTGTTTTCTTTTGTTTCCGGAAGGGTCCCGGTCGTTCATCGATACAGACGGTGCCGTTAAGATTAAATATGTGAACCCTAAATACATAGAGGCATATATGAAGCCCGGAGATTATATTGTACCGGTAAATCTCGTGGGGGGGTCCGACCTGACCCGCGGGTGGAAACTGCATAAAGCCACTCTGGGCTTATGCATAGACGAACCTATGGAAGTTACCGAGGAAACAATTGAAAATTATGAATTTTACGGCCTGGATGTGATGAGAAAAATTGCAGATCTTCCGAATCTCAAGGAGGTCCGTTTTAACCAATAATTACGGCCCCGGAGGAAATAATGGAACAGGTAAACAGGGTTGTTTTGCTTATCATCGGTTTTTCCTGCGGCCTTCTTGTGGGTTATATTTTTCATGTATTTTCGGAGAGAAAATATCATAGAAAAAAAAGAGGATATGGATCATATAAATGGCGAAAAATAAAGGAAAATCTGCGATTATACCTTGTTATGCTGCTCGTTGCCGTCGTGATGGGATGGACTTTGATCCTCGTGAATGAAAAAGCATCCGATATTTTCAGTATGACCCGGCAGAGCGTTTACCGCGAGCAGGTACACAGGACAATATATGATCGATTGCGCGATACGGGAATAGATGAAAAGAAAATAAATAAAATTATTGAAGATTTCAGGAAAAACGGCCAGGGCAGGTAAAAAAGCAAAGGAAAAATATAAATGAAAAAATTTGCGTTGATTGTGGCCGTGATGGCCCTTTTTATTATATCCTGCTCAAATATACGTACGCACGAGAAAGTTATTTTTGAAAATAAAACCTCAAAGATCAGCCTGGAATCAAAAGAGGAAAATAAAAAAATTGTAAATAATTTATATGCGCATCCTGCTGTCCTAAACGTAAAAACGCTTAAAAATTTATTAAAATCAATTTCTTATTTTGAAGAGAAAGGGCTTTTTTCAGGCAAAAAAAAGGCCCCTGTTTTTAATACTTCCGAGATAAGCGCCCTTGCGCCCGGTTTAATGGAAGGATTAAAAAAAGCGGATTCGAGCCAGAGAATACATTTTATATCCTTTAACAGGGGAGATGGCGGGATTTTTAACCATTTACGAAAAACGGAAGGGTTTGTTTTCGTGAAACCGGCAGGCAGGATAAATATCGCCTTTTGTCTGGTCAATCATGAAAACCGGCCCCATGAAAATGATGATCCAGTTGAAGTGGAGGAAAAAATCAACCCGTTTAAACCGGGGAACAGCGGAACCCCCGTTTTTTCAACATTATCCGAAGTGAAGAACCATGAGTTTGAAAATGGAGAAAAAAGCCCGGCATGGCTGGTTGCGGATACGGATATTCTTGAGAAAGTGGTAGAAAAAACAGAAATAAAAAAGCCGGAAGAACGTTCCGTGGACCGGGAAAAAATCGGGGAAAAAGGGGATAAATGGAACGAGGAGAAAGAGAAAATAAGGGTCCGGCTTGAATATATAAAGGATCTTTTTTCCCAGGGGCTGATAAGCAAGCAAGATTATG
The DNA here is from genome assembly GCA_013151835.1 of Deltaproteobacteria bacterium. Taxonomy (GTDB): domain Bacteria; phylum Desulfobacterota; class Desulfobacteria; order Desulfobacterales; family Desulfosalsimonadaceae; genus JAADHK01. The sequence goes on along the minus strand of JAADHK010000014.1, from coordinate 19,401 downwards.
AAGCCAAAAAAAAAGAGCTGCTAAAACAGATCGATTAAAATATCAGATAGTTTTAAATTAATATGGATATTGGCAATAAATAAAAACGGCGCATAGCCGTCACGCAAAGGAGAAAAAAATGGCAATGGAAGACGAGGTAAAAAACATCAAGTTTACGGTGGATAAGGCAAATCTTTTCCGGGAGGAGTCCATAACGGACATGAAGGTTGCATCCATCCGCCGGCTGATTCCCGTGAAAGCGGATGGCTCGGTAGACACCTCAAGAAAAGAAGTGTTTATCGGCCATACGCAATTGATGTCACCTGACGGCCCCCTTCCAATCCAGGCCTATTTAAATGCCTCATCGATTCAAGAAGCCATGGAAGTGTTTCCCGAAGCCATGAAAAAAGCGCTGGGAGAAATGATAAACGAGATGCAACAAATGCAACGCCAGCAACAGCAACAGAAGGCTGATGAATCCAGGATTATCATGCCGGGCAGGTGATCACATAAATGGAAAATGAAAAAATATACAAAAAATCCAATGTACGGATATCTGATGGTTCTTACCATCTGCGCCACGGCCGGTTTGCAGGTATGGCGGACCCTTTTTGATAATTTTGCGGTGCACGTGGTCGGTTTGAACGGCTTTCATGTGGGAATTATCCAGTCCGTAAGGGAGATACCCGGTTTTTTGGCCCTGCTCGTGGTCTATGTGCTGCTTGTTGTAAGGGAGCACAGGCTTTCCGCATTCTCAATTTTGGTTCTTGGAGTGGGAGTTGCGGCAACAGGGGCCATGCCGACTTTTTACGGCCTGATCTTTACGACGCTTATCATGAGTTTCGGATTTCACTATTTTGAAACAACAAATCAGTCCCTTACCCTCCAGTATTTTGATGAAAAAACATCGCCCATCGTATTCGGACGTCTGAAGTCCCTGGCATCGGCCAGCAATATCTGTGCAGGCGCCCTTATATTTATAATCGCGCCCTTCATGACATATGGATCCATGTATTTCATGTTCGGGGCGCTTATCATAGGGGGAGGATTCTGGGCGCTGCTTCACAATCCAACGGATAAAAACCTCGTTGTTCAGAAAAAGAAAATGGTTTTTAAAAGACGATACTGGCTTTTTTATTTTTTAACCTTCATGGCGGGTGCAAGGCGGCAGATATTCGTGGCTTTTGCCGTTTTTCTCCTGGTACGTAAATTTCAGTTTCCCGTGCAGTGGATCGCCGCGCTTTTTCTGGTAAACAATGTCGTGAATTATTTTTTAAGCCCGATTATCGGTAAATGCATTGTCCGGTTCGGCGAGCAAAAAGTCTTAAGCCTTGAATATTTTTCCATGATTATCATTTTTATTTCATATGCCGTGGTTGACTCGAAGATACTGGTGGCCCTGCTGTATATAGCGGATCATGTGTTTTTCAATTTTGCCATAGCCATCCGGACTTTTTTCCAGAAAATCGCGGATCCCCGGGATATCGCCCCGAGCATGGCGGTGGGATTTACCATTAACCATATAGCTGCGGTTATGCTCCCTGCCATAGGCGGCATGCTCTGGGTTGTGGATTACAGGATTCCGTTTATCGGCGGGGCGGTATTTTCACTCGTTTCCCTTGTTCTGGTGCAGATGATTGGAGCACAGGTAAAAAAGATGGCGTCGTAAAATTTAAAGCGGATGAAAAAAAGGAGGCAGTCCTATGTCCCTGTTTGACCGAGACCTCCATCTCGAACAAATAGCCGAAAATGAGTTTAAAGGTAATATTTCTTCCAACTGGTCCATAAACGGAAACCCGGATGGCGGATATTTAATGGCCATGATTGCAAAGGCTATGATGAAATGTACGGGTAAAAGCCAAACCCCTATAATAACGGCGAATTTTATTTCACGGTGCGTAGCTGCGGACATTTGCGTACGGGTTGAATTAATCCTGGATTCAAAACAGTTTTCCCGGATGTCGGCGAGCCTTTTTCAGGATGGAGAGGAAAAGGTCCGGGCCCTCGGCACCTTTGCCTCGGAAAAAATCACCTGTGAAAAGGAAAGATATGAATCTCGTCCCCCTGAAATAAAAGCGCATAAATCATGTGTTGCCATGCCGGGATTTGAAAACTACACCTTGTTTGAAAACATGGACGTGCGGCTTGATCCCGGATGTGCCGGCTGGACCGAGGGGCGCTTGGCGGAAA